>NZ_FWFO01000018.1 GCF_900172225.1 Falsiruegeria litorea R37 | reverse complement strand
GATCGGGGGAGTCGATACCGGCGATGTGACCGAGAACACGGCGGGTGTGGACAAGTCTCCGGACCAGCATGAGCCGGGGATCGCCACGCTGGGCAAGGCTCCGCTCTACGCGGACGGAAAACTGACAATCAGCGATCCAGATGCAGGCGAGGCGGTCTTCCAGAGCCATGGGACGGGCTACCAGTATCACGGCACCTATGGCGACCTTATGCTCGATCCCGACGGAACCTGGCACTACATTGCAGATGCGGGCCACGATGCCACGGTCGGCGGCTTGCCGACGACGCGCGGCACCGCGATTGACCAGTTGGGCGATGGCCAGACCCTGACCGATACGATCACGGTGCATTCGAAGGATGGCACGGCCCATGACATCACGATCACGATCCATGGCAGCAACGATGTGCCTTTTTGCGCCGCTGAGGTATCGCTTGCGCCCGGTCGCGAGGACACCGTCCAGACGCTGACCAAGGCACAGCTTCTGGCAAACACCGTGGAAGTCGATGCCAACGATGCCGGCAAGCTGGCCATCGCCAACCTGCACCCTGATCACGGCTCGATCCGCGACAATGGCGACGGCACCTACACCTTCACGCCCGAGACGGACTACAACGGCAAGGTGCATTTCACATATGACGTCAAGGACGCCCATGGCGGCGTGGCGCATACAGGGGCCACCACAACACTGGTTCCCGTCAGCGATGCCGCCGTCATCAGCGGGACGGACACAGGCGATCTGACCGAAGACAAGAATGTCGGACCATCTTCGGCACATCCGATTTCTGTCGGTGGAACCTTGAGCGTATCAGATCCTGACGGCACCGCATCGAACCACTTCCGCTACTCCGTTTGGGGGGAAAACGC
>NZ_FWFO01000017.1 GCF_900172225.1 Falsiruegeria litorea R37 | reverse complement strand
GGGACGCCGTAAGAGGGTGCCTCTCGCGGGTCCAATGCGCGTTGGACGTAGGCGTCGAGTTGGGGTTTGTAGATGTCCCAGGCCGTCGCGATGGCCTCAACCGGGCAGTCCTCAGTCCAATCGCAGCGCAGATCCGCGACCGGCCAGCTGACCTGATCCACGAGTTTCAGTCCTGCCGAATGGATCGGCCCCGCCTCACCGCCGGCCGCCAAACCTGCGCGCATTGCCGCAATCAACCGATCGCCCAGGTGGCCCGTTGCCCCCTCGAACCCGTCGACGATGGCCTGGCAGATGCCGTCATTGGCCAACAGGTTCCCGCCCGAAGCCACATCGCGCCCCTGGGCCTGCGTCCAGATGCCCAAGGAATTCGGCCCCGAATGGATCGCCGTATTGCCCGCCTTATCGACCGCCAGAACCTGTCGGTACTCGATGAACCGGCCCTGTTGCTGAACGCCCGCGATGGCCTGAGCCGCCGTGGCGCCACCCTCCATCAGGTCCAAGGCCAAAGGGCCAAGCGCCGGGTCGGTCACATTCTGCGTGGCCACCGCCCCAACCCCGGCGCGCGCAAACGAACAGCGTGCGGCAACCGCCGGAGACGAAGACGAGATCGCAATGCCAAACATGCCCGTATCTGCGCAGCGCGCCACCAGAGAGAACGTCATATCTTCCTCTTGCTCCAAATATCCTCGGGGGTGAATGCTCCGCAGGAGCAGAGGGGGCAGACAGCCCCCTGCCCGGTCAGTCGGGAATTACTGCGGTCCCGTCGATCTCGACCAGCCATTCGGGACGGGCAAGCGCCTGTACGACCAGACCGGTGGACACCGGATGCACACCTTTGATGTATTCGCCCATAGTGCGGTACACGGCCTCGCGGTGGCG
>NZ_FWFO01000016.1 GCF_900172225.1 Falsiruegeria litorea R37 | reverse complement strand
ACAGCCTTCATGAACCTGTCCTTGATGACGACGGGGTCCATTGTGATGACGGGCATTTTTGCGTTGCCGCTTTCGCATTTGCTGACGATCACGGTCATCTTGCCACCGTCCAGCGCCGCCTGCAGTGCAACACCCGTGTCGGCGGCCTGGCATTCGACCACGTTTTCGCAGCCCGCCGCCCGCGCCATGGCGCTGAGCGAGGTTTTCATCCCCGCATAGGTGGGCTGATCCCCGGTCGAGCCATAGGACCCGTTGTCGATGATCAGCAGCACATAGTTCTCCGCCACGTTGTTGGCGATCGTCGGCAGCGTGCCCAGATTGGTCAGGATCGAGCCATCGCCATCAATCACCACAACCGGTTTCGGCTGCGACAGCGCCAGGCCCAACCCGATGGACGAGGCCAATCCCATCGTCCCCAGCATGTAAAAGTTGCTGGGCTGGTCGTCGATGGCGTGCAGCTCCTGGCTGGGGATGCCGATGTTGCAGACCACAAGCTGCTCGCGCAGGATAGGCGCAATTTCCTTAAGGATTTCTGAACGGATCATTGGTCGCCATAGCCTCCCCAGAAATTGGCGTCGGTCAGGATCGCCACGGGCTTGTTGCTCATGAAGGTGTATTTCAGGATATTGTCCAGCTCTTCGACGTCTTTTTGCCAATGAAAATGGTAGGTTGGGATGTTCAGCTGCGCCAAAAGCGCCTTGGTGTGCACCGCCATTTCAACCTGGCAAGCGACCGGTTCACGCAGCTCTCCGCGGTATGAAATCAGCATCGGCAGCGGCATGCGATAGTATTGGATCAAGGTTGCCAGAGTGTTGATCGTGACGCCGATGGCGGTGTTTTGCATGATGATGGCGGGGCGTTTACCGCCCATCCAGGCGCCGGCACACAGGCCCATGCCTTCGTCTTCCTTGTTCGAGGGCACATGGTGGATCTCGGGCCGTTTGTCGACCTCCTCGATCACTCCGGCCAGTTGTTTGCAGGGAACGGTCGTCACAAACTCGATCCCGTTGGCTATCAGATCATCCGCGATCCGGGCGTCAATACTCATCGGCGG
>NZ_FWFO01000015.1 GCF_900172225.1 Falsiruegeria litorea R37 | reverse complement strand
ACATGACAAAGACGGCGCTTATCACGGGTGTGACCGGACAGGATGGATCCTATCTGGCAGAGTTCCTGCTGGAAAAAGGCTATGAGGTGCACGGCATCAAGCGCCGTTCGTCGCTGTTCAACACGGCCCGGGTCGATCACATCTATGAAGACCCCCATGTCGACAATGCCCGGTTCAAGCTGCATTACGGCGATCTGACCGACACGTCGAACCTGACCCGCATCATTCAAGAGGTCCAGCCCGACGAGGTCTATAACCTGGGCGCGCAATCCCATGTGGCGGTGTCGTTCGAAAGCCCGGAATACACCGCTGACGTCGATGGCATGGGCACGCTGCGTTTGCTCGAGGCGATCCGGTTTCTGGGGTTGGAAAAGAAGACGCGGTTTTATCAGGCCTCGACATCGGAACTCTATGGCTTGGTGCAGGAAACCCCGCAGCGCGAGACCACTCCGTTTTACCCGCGTTCCCCTTATGCGGTGGCCAAGCTGTACAGCTATTGGATCACGGTGAACTACCGCGAGGCGTACGGCATGTATGCCTGCAACGGCATCCTGTTCAACCACGAGAGCCCGCGCCGGGGCGAGACCTTTGTGACCCGCAAGATCACCCGCGGTCTGGCCAATATCGCGCAAGGGCTCGAGGATTGCCTGTACATGGGCAACATCGACGCGCTGCGCGACTGGGGCCATGCCAAGGATTACGTGCGCATGCAGTGGATGATGCTGCAGCAGGACGCGCCGCAGGATTTTGTCATCGCCACCGGCGTGCAGTATTCCGTGCGCCAGTTCATCACTTGGTCGGCCGAAGAATTGGGCATCTCGCTGGAGTTCACCGGCGAGGGGGTTGAAGAGATCGCCACCGTGACAGCGATCGACGGCGACAGCGCCCCGGCGCTGAAGGTGGGCGATGTGATCATGCGCATCGACACGCGCTATTTCCGCCCCGCCGAGGTCGAGACGCTTTTGGGCGATCCGGCCAAGGCGAAATCGGAGTTGGGCTGGACGCCCGAGATCACCGTGCAGGAAATGTGCGCCGAAATGGTGGCCGAGGATCTGAAAACCGCCCGCCGTCACGCATTGCTGAAAGAGCACGGCATGGATCTGCCGGTCTCACACGAGGGGTAAG
>NZ_FWFO01000014.1 GCF_900172225.1 Falsiruegeria litorea R37 | reverse complement strand
TGACCGAAGACAAGAATGTCGGACCATCTTCGGCACATCCGATTTCTGTCGGTGGAACCTTGAGCGTATCAGATCCTGACGGCACCGCATCGAACCACTTCCGCTACTCCGTTTGGGGGGAAAACGCTGTATCCGATCCTTTTGGCGGAAGCCTTCACATGGACCGCTATGGTAACTGGCACTATGCGGTGGACAATTCAAATGCTGCTGTTCAACGTTTAGCTGCCGGTGAAGAAGGCCATGCCACATATCGGGTGAGCTCCGCCGACGGGACGTCACATCAGATCCAGATCACGATCCATGGCACCAATGATGTGCCTGTTCTGAGCGCGGCGACGGCCTCGGCGACGGAAGACGGAAGTGCCGTGACGGGCCAGATGTCGGCCACGGATGTTGATACCGGCGATACGCTCAGCTTTGCCCCGGCCAACCCCGTGCCCGGCTTCACCCTGGGCACCGACGGCTCCTGGAGCTTCGATCCCACGGATGCGGCCTACCAGCACCTCGCCGCGGGCGCGACGCAACAGGTCACCATCCCCGTCACCGTCACCGACAAGGCCGGCGCCACCGACACCGAACACCTCGTCATCACCGTGACGGGCACCAATGACGGCCCGGCCGTCAGCGCCCCGGTTACCCTGCCCGCCGGCACCGAGGACAAGCCGGTGCAGATCACCGCGGCGCAGCTTCTCGGACATGCCACCGATATCGACACGGGCGATGTGCTCTCGGTGACCGGCCTGAGCGCCAGCCACGGCACGATCAGCGGCGACGCCGCACACGGTTTCACCTTCACACCGGACCCCAACTACAACGGTCCGGTGGCGCTCAACTATACCGTCACCGACGGACATGGCGGTGCCGTCGCACAAACCGCCTCCCTGACGCTGGCGGCGACCGGCGATGCGGCGGTAATAGGCGGCGTCGATACCGGCGATGTCACCGAGGATGTCAATGTTATGGGCATGCAGTGGTTACAGACCCGGGGTCAGCTGACAATCGCCGACCCGGACACGGGGGAGGCCCGCTTCGTGATGTTCCCCATGCGCGGGAGCTACCCGACTAGTCTCGGGGGCAATGCCTCTCTGGTGATCGGACCGAAGGGAGGGTGGATCTACGATGGCGATAATGACGACCCGCGCGTTCAGGCGCTTGGTGCCGGTCAAACTCTGGTCGACACGGTTACGGTGCGCTCCGCCGATGGCACCACACACCAGATCCAGATCACGATCCATGGAACCAATGATGTGCCTGTTCTGAGCGCGGCGACGGCCTCGGCGACGGAAGACGGAAGTGCCGTGACGGGCCAGATGTCGGCCACGGATGTTGATACCGGCGATACGCTCAGCTTTGCCCCGGCCAACCCCGTGCCCGGCTTCACCCTGGGCACCGACGGCTCCTGGAGCTTCGATCCCACGGATGCGGCCTACCAGCACCTCGCCGCGGGCGCGACGCAACAGGTCACCATCCCCGTCACCGTCACCGACAAGGCCGGCGCCACCGACACCGAACACCTCGTCATCACCGTGACGGGCACCAATGACGGCCCGGCCGTCAGCGCCCCGGTTACCCTGCCCGCCGGCACCGAGGACAAGCCGGTGCAGATCACCGCGGCGCAGCTCCTGGAACATGCCACCGACATCGACACCGGCGACACGCTGTCGGTCACCGGCCTCAGCGCGAGCCATGGCAGCATATCCGGCGACGCCGCACACGGTTTCACGTTCACACCGGACCCGAACTACAACGGGCCGGTCAGCCTGAGCTACCAGGTCACAGACGGCCATGGCGGGACAGTCGCACAGACGGCCGCCTTGACGCTGGCCGCAACCGGCGATGCCGCCGTGATCGGGGGAGTCGATACCGGCGATGTGACCGAGAACACGGCGGGTGTGGACAAGTCTCCGGACCAGCATGAGCCGGGGATCGCCACGCTGGGCAAGGCTCCGCTCTACGCGGACGGAAAACTGACA
>NZ_FWFO01000013.1 GCF_900172225.1 Falsiruegeria litorea R37 | reverse complement strand
CATCATCTCATTCCACGGTAAACTGTGAACGCTACCGTTTGCCGAACCAGTCAACACAAATGACCAAAAATCTACATCTAGTGAGAGATAACCACAAAGCCACAAGCCTTCGCCGGAATCCGCCCACAAACCAGTGCAGTTTTCTCATTTCGAATCTTCAATGTGGCAATACCGGCCATTCACTGAGTCCTTGATCGCGCCGATATGCCAACATCGAGCCGAGTGAATTCAGCACCAGTTCGCTTTGGCTAGGGCGAAGAAGGGCGATATCCCCTGGGGCCAAACCTGCCTTAGATCGACCGCTCCAGATCTCTTGATTGCTAGAACGCCCAAAGATCCCTGAGTAGCCAAATTTGCACGGATATATGGGCTCCCCCATGAAGTAGCCGCCCTGAATTGCAACGTCCATCGTACGGCGCCGTAGGCCAGACAAGACGTCCAATCCCGGCCAAGGGTTGCTGGGCAAAACCTTCAGGATCGGGGTCGCAACATATGCGGCCGGCACAAAACCAAGAGAGGCTGAGGATTTGAAGTCTGTGGGTAAGACCATCACCGAGCCAAAGCTGACCTCATTTATCGACCCACCGGATTGGTATTTGTGGAACGTCAAACTTCCACCAGTGTTGAAACAGAACTCTCCACCCATGGATCTTGCCCAACGAACAAAAGCACCATAGGTTTTTTCAAACCGCTTCTCAGATACCGCGGCCAGGACCGATGGAAGTTTTGAAAGATGGGGCTCGTACCCCATCAAGCCCGCAAGTTTCAGCTCCTTGCAGTTCCGAAATGCGGTGTCCAGCCTGGCAATATCCTCGATTGCGAAACCGCCCCTGTGAAGACCTACGTCAATCTCAAGGTTTAACCGAAGTGGTGTCCCAAGTTCCGCTGCGAGTTCTCTGTATTCTTCCAAGCGCGCGAAACTGTCTACCAGCCATTGCACCTGATGGGTGGCCTTTGGATAACAACCAAGCACCCTACGTACGGAACTGATAAGCATCGGACGCCCCATCAGCACGTCCGTAGGTGTTCCCGAAAGCAACTGAGACAGCATGGGATCGGAAAACACCATGAGTTTGCGAGTCCCCAAAGCGTTCTGAAGATAGCGAATCAACGGCTCGGACGGCAGAGATTTTGCGACCAAGCGCCAAGCCAGGCGAGGATCGGCAGTTTTCTTTAGGATTGCGATATTGTGATCCAGCGCATCCAGGTCCAAAACGACGGCAGGCCGGTCTAACCCACCCTTCTTAAGCGCTGCAGACAACTCAGCCAGATCGGTGCCACCAATGTCATCTTTATCCATCAGACAAAAGCTTCCTTAGGTAGCCGTTCAGGAACTTTCCAGCTGGATCCAGTTTTTCCCGGAGGGTACAGAATCGACAAAAGTCCGGATAGAGCCGTTCCAGTTCTGAAAATGCTAGTGAGTGCATCTTGCCCCAATGGGGACGGCCTCCGACGGCCAGAAAAATTGGCTCGATATCCTTAAAATACTCAGAAAAATTCTGTCGCGCGGCAGTGTGAATTGCCACCGAAACACGAGCTCCTCTCTGGAAAGGGGACAGCCAAGCAGTATCTCCTGCGGTTTTTCTGACCTCGATCGGGAAGTATACGTCCGGATGACGTGTTTCTGTACGCTTGATAACTTCACTCAAAACATCCGCAGCCGCATCAACTGGGAGGTGGTATTCCATTTCAACGAAACGTACATCTCGTTGACTGCAAAGAACACGCCAGCTCTCCTCCACATAGTCTTCTTCGGATTGCAAAGCGGCAAGAAGCGCCATTGCCTGGCGTCGAAGACTTGGGTGCAGCCGACCCAAGAAACGTGCAAACCGCAGTCCGTAAACGGCAAGATTATCCAAATCCATTGGAGCTTTCCCGCTGGGCTCTCGGGCCAGATCATGACGAATCCGAAGTGTTTTTTGAGACCATGGAATGTAAAAGAACTCAAAATTCCTGTGTGTCGCCCAAAGATCATGCATTTCGGCGAAAGTTTCGGCGACTGGCTTCATTTCGACGCGGCGCCGAAGAAAATATTTCGGAACCAAAGTGACCTGTGCCTCAAGCAATATGCCCAAAGCGCCGAGTGAAACCCGAGCGGCCTGGATCAACTCGCCCGTTGGATCATCGGCGGTATTCATCACCTCGCCCGAAGCCAGCATCATCTTAACATTCTGCAGTTCTGCGGACAGACAAGGTAATTCCGAACCCGTGCCGTGTGTCG
The DNA here is from genome assembly GCF_900172225.1 of Falsiruegeria litorea R37. Classification (NCBI taxonomy): domain Bacteria; kingdom Pseudomonadati; phylum Pseudomonadota; class Alphaproteobacteria; order Rhodobacterales; family Roseobacteraceae; genus Falsiruegeria; species Falsiruegeria litorea. The sequence continues at coordinate 545 of NZ_FWFO01000013.1, read as the reverse complement.
CCGTCGACACGGCTCCGGCAAGGGTTTGAACGTTGATATCCCCCAAGTTGCGGAAAGCGAGATCTCGGTCTGCCAATTCGGGGGATAGAGTTTCTAGCCTTTTGTTGGCGTTCATCCAGGCAGCGTCTTCCGAAACCATCTGCAACGGTTTGTCCGGCAGATTCCGTAACGAGACGATTCTTGAAGCATCCGAGACCAAAGGTGTAAACGAATGGCCCGCCCCAACTATTCTGGGTGAATCTTCGGCAGAAATTATGCGACGCAGAGCATCCAACGACGTTGGTTGCTCGATCCGCGAATCATTGGTTTGATTTTCACCCCAATTGCTCCACATCGTTCATCCTCCCTGAAGTGAGGATTCATGAAAGTGGGTTGGATCATCAAGGATGATCTAACGTCAGTTTTGCATATGTGAGTATTCATCGAATTGAGAGTTTTTGGATTTTACTAGGTTTGGCGGTGAGCTACTCTCCCACGCCTTGAGACGCAGTACCATTGCCGCAGCAGTGCTTAACTTCCGGGTTCGGGATGGGACCGGGTGTTTC
>NZ_FWFO01000012.1 GCF_900172225.1 Falsiruegeria litorea R37 | reverse complement strand
GCGCATAAATTTGAGCAGATTTGTCGTCACAGGTTGCGCCGCCAAAACGTCGGCTACAGTAACTTTTCCCAGCCTCAATCTCATCTCTCTTTTTGCGTTCTGCTTCAATATCTGGTTGAACGGCGTCGCGTCGTAACCCAGCTTGGTAAGTTGGATTAAGCACTCCGTGGACAGATTTGTCATTGTGAGCATTTTCATCCCGAAGTTGCGGCTCATTCTGATTCTGAACAGCTTCTTGGGAAGTAGCGACAGCTTGGTTTTTAGTGAGTTGTTCCATTCTTTAGCTCCTAGACCTTTAGCAGCAAGGTCCATATCTGACTTTTTGTTAACGTATTTAGCCACATAGAAACCAACAGCCATATAACTGGTAGCTTTAAGCGGCTCACCTTTAGCATCAACAGGCCACAACCAACCAGAACGTGAAAAAGCGTCCTGCGTGTAGCGAACTGCGATGGGCATACTGTAACCATAAGGCCACGTATTTTGCAAGCTATTTAACTGGCGGCGATTGCGTACCCGACGACCAAAATTAGGGTCAACGCTACCTGTAGGAAGTGTCCGCATAAAGTGCACCGCATGGAAATGAAGACGGCCATTAGCTGTACCATACTCAGGCACACAAAAATACTGATAGCAGTCGGCGTGTGAATCATTAGCCTTGCGACCCTCGGCAGCAAGAACCATACGACCAATATCACGAAAATAGTCACGCAAAGCATTGGGATTATCATAAAACGCCTCTAATCGGTCGTCAGCCAACGTGAGAGTGTCAAAAACGATAAACCAACCATCAGCATGAGCCTGTCGCATTGCATTCATCAAACGCTGAATAGCAAAGCCTCTACGCGATTTCATAGTGGAGGCCTCCAGCAATCTTGAACACTCATCCTTAATACCTTTCTTTTTGGGGTAATTATACTCATCGCGAATATCCTTAAGAGGGCGTTCAGCAGCCAGCTTGCGGCAAAACTGCGTAACCGTCTTCTCGTTCTCTAAAAACCATTTTTCGTCCCCTTCGGGGCGGTGGTCTATAGTGTTATTAATATCAAGTTGGGGGAGCACATTGTAGCATTGTGCCAATTCATCCATTAACTTCTCAGTAACAGATACAAACTCATCACGAACGTCAGAAGCAGCCTTATGGCCGTCAACATACATATCACCATTATCGAACTCAACGCCCTGCATACGAAAAGACAGAATCTCTTCCAAGAGCTTGATGCGGTTATCCATCTGCTTATGGAAGCCAAGCATTGGGGATTGAGAAAGAGTAGAAATGCCACAAGCCTCAATAGCAGGTTTAAGAGCCTCGATACGCTCAAAGTCAAAATAATCAGCGTGACATTCAGAAGGGTAATAAGAACGAACCATAAAAAAGCCTCCAAGATTTGGAGGCATGAAAACATACAATTGGGAGGGTGTCAATCCTGACGGTTATTTCCTAGACAAATTAGAGCCAATACCATCAGCTTTACCGTCTTTCCAGAAATTGTTCCAAGTATCGGCAACAGCTTTATCAATACCATGAAAAATATCAACCACACCAGAAGCAGCATCAGTGACGACATTAGAAATATCCTTTGCAGTAGCGCCAATATGAGAAGAGCCATACCGCTGATTCTGCGTTTGCTGATGAACTAAGTCAACCTCAGCACTAACCTTGCGAGTCATTTCTTTGATTTGGTCATTGGTAAAATACTGACCAGCCGTTTGAGCTTGAGTAAGCATTTGGCGCATAATCTCGGAAACCTGCTGTTGCTTGGAAAGATTGGTGTTTTCCATAATAGACGCAACGCGAGCAGTAGACTCCTTCTGTTGATAAGCAAGCATCTCATTTTGTGCATATACCTGGTCTTTCGTATTCTGGCGTGAAGTCGCCGACTGAATGCCAGCAATCTCTTTTTGAGTCTCATTTTGCATCTCGGCAATCTCTTTCTGATTGTCCAGTTGCATTTTAGTAAGCTCTTTTTGATTCTCAAATCCGGCGTCAACCATACCAGCAGAGGAAGCATCAGCACCAGCACGCTCCCAAGCATTAAGCTCAGGAAATGCAGCAGCAAGATAATCACGAGTATCCTTTCCTTTATCAGCGGCAGACTTGCCACCAAGTCCAACCAAATCAAGCAACTTATCAGAAACGGCAGAAGTGCCAGCCTGCAACGTACCTTCAAGAAGTCCTTTACCAGCTTTAGCCATAGCACCAGAAACAAAACTAGGGACGGCCTCATCAGGGTTAGGAACATTAGAGCCTTGAATGGCAGATTTAATACCAGCATCACCCATGCCTACAGTATTGTTATCGGTAGCAAGCACATCACCTTGAATGCCACCGGAGGCGGCTTTTTGACCGCCTCCAAACAATTTAGACATGGCGCCACCAGCAAGAGCAGAAGCAATACCGCCAGCAATAGCACCAAACATAAATCACCTCACTTAAGTGGCTGGAGACAAATAATCTCTTTAATAACCTGATTCAGCGAAACCAATCCGCGGCATTTAGTAGCGGTAAAGTTAGACCAAACCATGAAACCAACATAAACATTATTGCCCGGCGTACGGGGAAGGACGTCAATAGTCACACAGTCCTTGACGGTATAATAACCACCATCATGGCGACCATCCAAAGGATAAACATCATAGGCAGTCGGGAGGGTAGTCGGAACCGAAGAAGACTCAAAGCGAACCAAACAGGCAAAAAATTTAGGGTCGGCATCAAAAGCAATATCAGCACCAACAGAAACAACCTGATTAGCGGCGTTGACAGATGTATCCATCTGAATGCAATGAAGAAAACCACCATTACCAGCATTAACCGTCAAACTATCAAAATATAACGTTGACGATGTAGCTTTAGGTGTCTGTAAAACAGGTGCCGAAGAAGCTGGAGTAACAGAAGTGAGAACCAGCTTATCAGAAAAAAAGTTTGAATTATGGCGAGAAATAAAAGTCTGAAACATGATTAAACTCCTAAGCAGAAAACCTACCGCGCTTCGCTTGGTCAACCCCTCAGCGGCAAAAATTAAAATTTTTACCGCTTCGGCGTTATAACCTCACACTCAATCTTTTATCACGAAGTCATGATTGAATCGCGAGTGGTCGGCAGATTGCGATAAACGGTCACATTAAATTTAACCTGACTATTCCACTGCAACAACTGAACGGACTGGAAACACTGGTCATAATCATGGTGGCGAATAAGTACGCGTTCTTGCAAATCACCAGAAGGCGGTTCCTGAATGAATGGGAAGCCTTCAAGAAGGTGATAAGCAGGAGAAACATACGAAGGCGCATAACGATACCACTGACCCTCAGCAATCTTAAACTTCTTAGACGAATCACCAGAACGGAAAACATCCTTCATAGAAATTTCACGCGGCGGCAAGTTGCCATACAAAACAGGGTCGCCAGCAATATCGGTATAAGTCAAAGCACCTTTAGCGTTAAGGTACTGAATCTCTTTAGTCGCAGTAGGCGGAAAACGAACAAGCGCAAGAGTAAACATAGTGCCATGCTCAGGAACAAAGAAACGCGGCACAGAATGTTTATAGGTCTGTTGAACACGACCAGAAAACTGGCCTAACGACGTTTGGTCAGTTCCATCAACATCATAGCCAGATGCCCAGAGATTAGAGCGCATGACAAGTAAAGGACGGTTGTCAGCGTCATAAGAGGTTTTACCTCCAAATGAAGAAATAACATCATGGTAACGCTGCATGAAGTAATCACGTTCTTGGTCAGTATGCAAATTAGCATAAGCAGCTTGCAGACCCATAATGTCAATAGATGTGGTAGAAGTCGTCATTTGGCGAGAAAGCTCAGTCTCAGGAGGAAGCGGAGCAGTCCAAATGTTTTTGAGATGGCAGCAACGGAAACCATAACGAGCATCATCTTGATTAAGCTCATTAGGGTTAGCCTCGGTACGGTCAGGCATCCACGGCGCTTTAAAATAGTTGTTATAGATATTCAAATAACCCTGAAACAAATGCTTAGGGATTTTATTGGTATCAGGGTTAATCGTGCCAAGAAAAGCGGCATGGTCAATATAACCAGTAGTGTTAACAGTCGGGAGAGGAGTGGCATTAACACCATCCTTCATGAACTTAATCCACTGTTCACCATAAACGTGACGATGAGGGACATAAAAAGTAAAAATGTCTACAGTAGAGTCAATAGCAAGGCCACGACGCAATGGAGAAAGACGGAGAGCGCCAACGGCGTCCATCTCGAAGGAGTCGCCAGCGATAACCGGAGTAGTTGAAATGGTAATAAGACGACCAATCTGACCAGCAAGGAAGCCAAGATGGGAAAGGTCATGCGGCATACGCTCGGCGCCAGTTTGAATATTAGACATAATTTATCCTCAAGTAAGGGGCCGAAGCCCCTGCAATTAAAATTGTTGACCACCTACATACCAAAGACGAGCGCCTTTACGCTTGCCTTTAGTACCTCGCAACGGCTGCGGACGACCAGGGCGAGCGCCAGAACGTTTTTTACCTTTAGACATTACATCACTCCTTCTGCACGTAATTTTTGACGCACGTTTTCTTCTGCGTCAGTAAGAACGTCAGTGTTTCCTGCGCGTACACGCAAGGTAAACGCGAACAATTCAGCGGCTTTAACCGGACGCTCGACGCCATTAATAATGTTTTCCGTAAATTCAGCGCCTTCCATGATGAGACAGGCCGTTTGAATGTTGACGGGATGAACATAATAAGCAATGACGGCAGCAATAAACTCAACAGGAGCAGGAAAGCGAGGGTATCCTACAAAGTCCAGCGTACCATAAACGCAAGCCTCAACGCAGCGACGAGCACGAGAGCGGTCAGTAGCAATCCAAACTTTGTTACTCGTCAGAAAATCGAAATCATCTTCGGTTAAATCCAAAACGGCAGAAGCCTGAATGAGCTTAATAGAGGCCAAAGCGGTCTGGAAACGTACGGATTGTTCAGTAACTTGACTCATGATTTCTTACCTATTAGTGGTTGAACAGCATCGGACTCAGATAGTAATCCACGCTCTTTTAAAATGTCAACAAGAGAATCTCTACCATGAACAAAATGTGACTCATATCTAAACCAGTCCTTGACGAACGTGCCAAGCATATTAAGCCACTTCTCCTCATCCAACGCGTCAGTTTTTGACAGAATCGTTAGTTGATGGCGAAAGGTCGCAAAGTAAGAGCTTCTCGAGCTGCGCAAGGATAGGTCGAATTTTCTCATTTTCCGCCAGCAGTCCACTTCGATTTAATTCGTAAACAAGCAGTAGTAATTCCTGCTTTATCAAGATAATTTTTCGACTCATCAGAAATATCCGAAAGTGTTAACTTCTGCGTCATGGAAGCGATAAAACTCTGCAGGTTGGATACGCCAATCATTTTTATCGAAGCGCGCATAAATTTGAGCAGATTTGTCGTCACAGGTTGCGCCGCCAAAACGTCGGCTACAGTAACTTTTCCCAGCCTCAATCTCATCTCTCTTTTTGCGTTCTGCTTCAATATCTGGTTGAACGGCGTC
>NZ_FWFO01000011.1:0-2500 GCF_900172225.1 Falsiruegeria litorea R37 | reverse complement strand
GAAGGTAAGGTAACACTTACTGGAGGGCCGAACCCACACCTGTTGAAAAAGGTCGGGATGAGTTGTGCCTAGGGGTGAAAGGCCAATCAAACTCGGAGATAGCTGGTTCTCTGCGAAATCTATTTAGGTAGAGCGTCATCCGAATACCCCGGGGGGTAGAGCACTGGATGGGTAATGGGGCCCCACAGGCTTACTGATCCTAACCAAACTCCGAATACCCGGGAGTACTAGATGGCAGACACACTGCGGATGCTAACGTCCGTAGTGGAGAGGGAAACAACCCTGACCTACAGCTAAGGCCCCCAATTCATGGCTAAGTGGGAAAGCAGGTGGGATGTCCAAAACAACCAGGAGGTTGGCTTAGAAGCAGCCATCCTTTAAAGATAGCGTAACAGCTCACTGGTCTAATTAAGACGTCCTGCGGCGAAGATGTAACGGGGCTCAAGCCATGAGCCGAAGCTTAGGATGCCGTAAGGCATGGTAGCAGAGCGTAGTGTGACATAGTTCCATGCGTCTTTAACCTTCCTCGGAAGGTGTTGGACGCAAGGAGCTTTCGATGAAGCGGGCGCGTGAGCGATCCCGTGGAGAGATCACTAGTGAGAATGATGACATGAGTAGCGACAAAGAGTGTGAGAGACACTCTCGCCGAAAGTCCAAGGGTTCCTGCTTAAAGCTAATCTGAGCAGGGTAAGCCGACCCCTAAGGCGAGGCCGAAAGGCGTAGTCGATGGGAACCAGGTTAATATTCCTGGGCCAGGAAGAGGTGACGGATCTCGGAGGTAGTTCATCCTTATCGGATTGAATGGGCTGCTGAGAGGTCCCTGGAAATAGCCCTTCCATGAGATCGTACCCTAAACCGACACAGGTGGACTGGTAGAGAATACCAAGGCGCTTGAGAGAACGATGTTGAAGGAACTCGGCAAAATACCTCCGTAAGTTCGCGAGAAGGAGGCCCGGTTCCTAGGCAACTAGGGGCTGGGGGCACAAACCAGGGGGTGGCGACTGTTTATTAAAAACACAGGGCTCTGCGAAGTCGCAAGACGACGTATAGGGTCTGACGCCTGCCCGGTGCCTGAAGGTTAAAAGGAGGGGTGAGAGCTCTGAATTGAAGCCCAGGTAAACGGCGGCCGTAACTATAACGGTCCTAAGGTAGCGAAATTCCTTGTCGGGTAAGTTCCGACCTGCACGAATGGCGTAACGACTTCCCCGCTGTCTCCAACATCGACTCAGCGAAATTGAATTGCCTGTCAAGATGCAGGCTTCCCGCGGTTAGACGGAAAGACCCCGTGCACCTTTACTACAGCTTCACATTGGCATCAGGCACAACATGTGCAGAATAGGTGGTAGGCTTTGAAACAGGGACGCCAGTTCCTGTGGAGCCTCCTTTGAGATACCACCCTTGTTCTGCTTGATGTCTAACCGCGGTCCGTTATCCGGATCCGGGACCCTGTGTGGCGGGTAGTTTGACTGGGGCGGTCGCCTCCTAAAGCGTAACGGAGGCGCGCGAAGGTTGGCTCAGAGCGGTCGGAAATCGCTCGTTGAGTGCAATGGCAGAAGCCAGCCTGACTGCAAGACTGACAAGTCGAGCAGAGTCGAAAGACGGCCATAGTGATCCGGTGGTCCCGAGTGGAAGGGCCATCGCTCAACGGATAAAAGGTACGCCGGGGATAACAGGCTGATACTGCCCAAGAGTCCATATCGACGGCAGTGTTTGGCACCTCGATGTCGGCTCATCTCATCCTGGGGCTGGAGCAGGTCCCAAGGGTACGGCTGTTCGCCGTTTAAAGAGGTACGTGAGCTGGGTTTAGAACGTCGTGAGACAGTTCGGTCCCTATCTGCCGTGGGTGTAGGATACTTGAGAGGAGTTGCCCCTAGTACGAGAGGACCGGGGTGAACGAACCACTGGTGGACCTGTTGTTGCGCCAGCAGCAGTGCAGGGTAGCTATGTTCGGACAGGATAACCGCTGAAGGCATCTAAGCGGGAAGCCCCCCTCAAAACAAGGTATCCCTGAGGACCGTGGTAGACCACCACGTCGATAGGCCGGAGATGTAAGCATGGTAACATGTTCAGTTGACCGGTACTAATTGTCCGATAGGCTTGATTTGATCCAGTAAAAGAAAAACTGGAACCAAAACAAAGCATACAACCCCTACAGAATACGAAACACGGACAACCCAAGACACTCACCAAGAGTGCCTCGGTGTTGATTGATTATCCGACGCACTACGTTGTGCTCGCCGCCAATCGACGGTGACATAACTCAAGTGCAGCAACGGGCATTTGCTTTGCAAATACCCTGCCTGCTGCGCGCCGCCTTGCTTCGCAAGGGCGTCGGAATTGGATTTTTCTTGGTTTGGTGGTCATAGCGCAAGTGAAACACCCGGTCCCATCCCGAACCCGGAAGTTAAGCACTGCTGCGGCAATGGTACTGCGTCTCAAGGCGTGGGAGAGTAGCTCACCGCCAAACCTAGTAAAATCCAAAAACTCTCAATTCGATGAA
>NZ_FWFO01000010.1 GCF_900172225.1 Falsiruegeria litorea R37 | reverse complement strand
GCCGTGTTGAACAGCGACGAACGGCGCTTGATGCCGTGCACCTCATAGCCTTTTTCCAGCAGGAACTCTGCCAGATAGGATCCATCCTGTCCGGTCACACCCGTGATAAGCGCCGTCTTTGTCATGTTTTTATTATCCAATAAAAAATTGCGGTATCTTCGAAAAATTCTTGGCTGCCAACGTTCCGACACCTCCTATACCGTTCGTACAGATGGCTCGATAGTCTTCGCGGCTTTTTCTGAAAATTTTGGACAGTGATTTATTGCTTTCGCCACCGACGCGCATTTTGACAAAAACTTTGGGTACATAGGCCAAGCGGATGCTCCCCTTTACAAGAAAGCGCAGCATCGCATCGTAATCTGCTGCGATCTGGTATGAGACGTCATACAGCCCCCAAGTCTCGTAAACCTCACGACGCAGATAAAGCGTCGGATGCGGCGGCATCCAACCGCGCCGGAGCTTCTCCGGTGCGTATGTCCCAGACCGCCACCGGCGAATGATGGTGCTGGTGTCATCGGCCGCGACATAGTCCAGATCCCCGTATACACCGTCTATGTCGGGGTCACGGAAAGCCTCAGCCACCCAAGACAAGACCCTCTGATCGGCAAAGAGGTCATCCGAATGCATAAGCCCAATCACATCACCGGTAGCGCGCTGAATGCCCTTGTTGATCCCGTCATAGATTCCACTATCGGGCGCACTGTCCAACACGAGGCTGTCGCCCACCCTCTCCTCTAAAATTGCGAGTGTTCCATCGGTCGATCCACCATCTTGAATGATGTGTTCGACATTGATGTAGCTCTGTGCGGCAGTGCTATTCAGTGCCTCAGCAATGGTACGGTTTCGATTAAACACTGCGGTGACGACAGAGATTTTCAGCATGCCAAGCCCCCTTTTGGCAAATTCGGCGTCACAATTATTCCGCTGCCAGAGACAAGTGTTTCCGTGCTTTTCATGTTTGTCGTGAGCGCACGGCGCTTGCAGGGTTGCCTGCATATACAGTCCAGCTTTTCAATTCCCCTTTGGCCAATCCGGCCATTGCCAATACGGCACCGTCACCAATTTTAGTTCCCGGTGCGATAATGGATTTCGCACCGACCCAACTATGGTCGTTGAGAACGATCCGGCGGGTTATGAGATCGAAACTCTCCTTGTTCCAATCGTGGCTGCCAGTGCAAAGGTAGGCGCCTTGCGAGATGCAGACATGCGACCCGATGTGGACTTCGGCAAGGTTGTCAATCCAGACGCCTTCGCCGATCCAGGTGTGATCACCCACTGTGAGTCGCCAAGGAAACTTGATCTGCACACTAGGCTTCATCACCACACCTGTACCAATACGAGCCCCAAAGGCGCGCAGAAGCCGCACGCGCCAACCCGAGCCGGGCAACCAGGACGCGACGAAAAGGCCGCTCAGAAGCAACCAAAGCGCTTCGGTCGCGCGAGAGGCACTACGATCAAAGTCCGCCGAGGAAAAGGTATCAAGCCGCATTGGAATGGAGGTCCTGTATGTCTATTTTCGCCACCCGCAGGATATGTGCCAAGTGTTGATCGTAGGTCCGGGCCATAGCATAGGCACGTCGCTCCTCCATGCTCTGGAGGTTGTTGGCCGTGCTTAGGTTCGCCAACACTTGATCCAAAACTTCCGCGAGAGCTGTACTATGCCTATCTGGCAGCATGTGTACCAACGGGTTACCACTATAAGCATCCAGCCAACTCATAACCACGACCTTCCCGGTCGAGAGGTATTCGAGGATCTTGTGCGAATTCAGGGGCCCACCCAATAGTTTGTCAGCGATGAATGGCACCAGCCAGACATCGACACTGGAGGCCTGAGTTAGAATCTGCGCTGGTGCGGTCAGACCAGGTAAAAAGGCGTTGGGCCGTGCCACAATTTGGGTCAACGCGGTGTTGGCTGCATCAGGCGCAGGATGTGGCCCCCAAAAGGTGAACCGCGCCTGTGGGTGGCGTGTCAGCATTATCTCGATGGCATCCCAATCAATCCAGGCCGCGGCCAGATTGCCGACAAAACCGATATGTGGCTGATCGGGATTGGGGGTTCCGAAATCGGTGTTGCGCGCGGCGGTTTCATGCGCGCGACCCAAGCCGTGTCCGACATGGTGATCAGGGTGCACGACCCCGCCCGCATGGGTGGCAAAAGAAGGGTGGAGATAGAACAGGTGATCGGCGTGCTTCGTGCCCATGTTTGGGCTGCTTACATCATCGACCAAGTGAAACAGCGTGGTCTTTGCGCTGAAAGGGCGCAGGTCGCGGAACTGGTAAGCGTTGTCGAAATCCCAAACCAGATCGGGCTTCCCAACTTTTGTCACCAGGCGGCGGGCTTGTCGGCGCATCAACCTGTCAAACAGCCAGCGTGCGCGGAATTTCAGCTTGTAGGGAAAGAACGTCTGATACCGTAATGACGTGATGCCAGGGATATCGGTCGCATGCATTTCGATACGGCCCGCACTGCCCAGGTCGGTGGGCGGGTCGATGAACACAACCCGCCATCCACAGTCGGCCAACGCGATGGCGTAATGGTGTTTGGAGACATGGAAACCCGCCCACGGCTGGGGCGATATGACAAAGGCCAATGGACCAGTGCTCATGGGATAGGCTTCCGACCCAGAAGGGCGTTACGTGTCTTGGACAGTCGGGTGACCCAGGCCATGAAGCGCTTGCGTTGCTCCAGATCGGTGCCGTATTGGGCATGTGGCACCGGGCCTGCGGACAAGATAGCGTCGAATTCTTCGGTCGAGAACCCAAGCTTTTTTCCAACGTAAGCCTTGTCCTCGGCCTGCAGTTCCTCGTCATAGGTGGGTTGCTGCAATTCGCGCAGGGCCTCATCGCGGGTGATCTCGCCGGTCAGGATGAGGTTCGACAGATGCGCGCGCCTTTTGTCGATGTCGAATTTTTGCGGTAGCACATGGCCTTGATAGAACCGCGTAAAGACGGATTCATAATGCTTCCCGCCATAATCACGCCAGCCGAGCTCTTGGATCAGCACCTCTTTGGCGCGTGCTTTGCTGTACTCGACGAGGTTAAGGATGTCGTAGGTCTTGATGCCTTTGACATAAGTGTACCAGATCTGCTGGCGCAGCCCGTAGGTGGTGCTTTTGCGTAGCGGTACATTTCCGAACTGGCGGTGGATGTTGTACAGGTTGACCAGATCCTGCTTACGGTAATTCCAACTGGGTGGCATCAGCCATTCGGTGGCCCAATTGGTGCCGGACAGAATGGCGCGGATGCCATGACGTGCAGCGAGACGATAGAGCGCGCCCTGGATCAATTGGTCAGTGCACACCTCGATGTCCACCACCGACGCCTTGAAGTAGGCGCGTTGCAAGTCGCGGAATTCTTCCCAATCCATGACCAGGGTTTCCAGGTCAAACCCAAGCCGTGTGACGATTTCCTCGATGTTGTTGACAGCGAGCTCTGAGTTCCAACCATTGTCGAAATGCACGACCAGAGGATTGAGGCCCCAATCCTTGGCCAGCCAAGCCATATAAGAGCTGTCTACCCCACCCGAGAGCCCCAGGACACAATCGTAAGTCTTACCTTGGCTCGTTCGTTTGATTTCGGCCAGCGTCTCAGCCAATTGCCGGTCGCGTGTCTCTGTGTCGGGCAAAGTTATCCGAAATGCTTCAAAGTCGTGCACGTAGTTGCTCACCCCGTCCGCATCAAAGACAATGTCGGGATCGGAGGTGTCCATCACGGTCTGTGCGCAGATTTGATAGCGGGTGCCCATGTCTCTGGTAGTTGCAGTTGTTGACATCACACTTGTTCCTTCAGGCCGGGCAATACGGCTACCGGGGTTGCAAAAAGATTGGGCACCGCTTGCCGGCAGATGGAATTCTGCGTGATCCACCCCGAGTCATCCAGCGCGAAGAGCTCCCAGTCGTTTCTATCAAAAAATACCGGGAATGGCAGGAGTGGCACATTTGGGTTGCTCTCGAATTTCATCAATTACGCGAAGCCTCTGGTAAGCGTTTCTTGCGCCCTAAGATCATGATTGGTGATTACCCGCGAATGAGGCTGGCGCTCAATTCAGGAAAAATATGCATCCAATTGCACCTTGCTTGGGTAATTGATCAGCACACCCTGCCCTTTGGCTCGGTAGATGAACATGCTGCCCGCAGCAACGGCTGCACAACCGGCGTCGGTGGCGGCGCGGAAGTGCTCGGGTGCGCCTGCGCCGCCGCAGGCCACCACCGGAAGGGATGTGGCGCGTGCAACTTGAGCGCAAAGGTCAGTGTCGTATCCGCCCCATGTTCCATCATGGGCGATGGCATAGATGATGATTTCGCCGGCGCCGGCATCTGTCACACGGGTAACCACCGTGTCCAGATCATCCTTCATTGGCTTCTTTCCCTGGGCCAGACGCACCTGCTGGCGGCCACGCCAATTACGCCCAACCGGCAAGCAGACGGTAACAGCCTGCCCCCCCCAACGCTTGGCCGCTGTTTCGATCAGGTCTGTGCCCTGTGCAAGTACGCCTGATAAGATCACCTTTTCCACGCCGCAGTCGATTGTGCAGGCGATCTGATCCATCGTGTTCAGCCCACCACCATATGCCACCGGCATGAAAGCTTCTGACGCGATCTCGGCGATGTGGTCGTAAGCTGGCTCGCGCCCATCCGCGCTGGCATCGATGTCGATCAATACCAACTCGTCAACAGCCTTGGTGTTAAAGATACGAACCGCATTGATCGGGTCTCCGATGTAAGTGCGCTTGCCGAATTTCACAGTTTTCACCAGGCGCCCGTTGCGGTCAATCAGCAGCATCGGAATTACACGAACGCGTAGGTTTTGTGCCGGGCGCCCCGGAGTTGGAATCAAAGCCGTACCGGTCATGCGTCTGGGGTCCAGTTTAGAAAGGCCTGTAGAAGTGCCTTGCCATGGGCGTGACTTTTCTCGGGGTGGAACTGGAAGCCCAGGATATTTTCGGCCGCCACGCCGGCCGCGAATTCATAGCCATGATGCGCGCGCAGCACCGCAGCATCCGGGTCGTCGCAGGACAAGTGAAAACTGTGCACGTAATAAAAGCGTGTCTCTTCCGACAGCGTCGCGGCAATTGTTTTCGGCAGGCGACCCTGTGCTACGGCCGGATCGTGCGCCCAGGTCTCAGCCCACCCCATATGCGGCACACGCAGGTCTGGGCCAATGCGGGTGCGATCAAAGGCCACCACGTCGGCATCAACCCAGCCTAGACCGGGGCGATCACCTTCTTCGCTGCCGCGTGCGATCAACTGCGCCCCCAGACAGATGCCTAAGGTTGGCAGATGGTCGTGTAGAACCCGCTCGTTTAGCGGCTCCAGGAAGCCACGGGCTTCGAGTTGTGCCATGCCGTGATCGAAATGGCCCACCCCTGGCAGGATCACCCGTGTCGCCCCCTCCAGCGCAGCTCCGTCCTCGGCAATGCGCGCCTTGGCACCCAACGATTTCAACATGTTCATGACGGACCGAATGTTCCCGGCCCCATAATCAATAACGGCGATCATCTTGGAACCTCTAAATCTGCCACCCGTCGAAGGTCTGCCCGGTCAACCTGCGCAGCGCTGCCACATCCGGGGCAAAGCGTTCGGCGAGACGGTCACGCTCTTCCTGCTCGAGTGTCGCCTTATAACTTCCCGAGAAGAATGCTTTGCGTATAACCGGATGCTTGCCGAGCCACTGGACCGGGCCAGGTGCAATCCTGTGCGCGGCCCTGTACGCCAGACTGCCCCTAACGCGAGGAGGAAGGACGTCCTCGCCATTCAAGTTCGCTTGGAAATCAAAGATCTCCGGATCGTTCACCTGGTCCACGCCCAGAAACTTGAAAATCCTGTTCATCGTCGTCAGGCGGTCAGTTTGGAGGCCATCGGAATCCACCACTAGAATCTGTTCGAGTGGGAAGTATTGTAGGAAAGCTTGAAGTTGATAATGATAAAGCCCAGTCTGGACATAATTGTCTGAAACTTGGCTTAGTGCTTTCATCTCATCAGTCTCTCCGATGTAATTCTCGGCGATATGTGACCGATAGCGCTCAATCGGATCACGCACGAGGTAGATCATCCGCAGGTCTGGTACCAACGCATGTATCCGCTTTGGAGCATCACGGTAAATCTCCAAATGTGCCTTGGAATAGTTTTGAGAAGATTCACCGCGCACGGCCTTTGTTCCATCAAAGTGCGCCTTGTACCAATCCAGCGACCGATCGCTATTGTGGCCTACGAAATAGTTGATTTCCTTTTCTACCGACATGTGGATGTCGGGATGCCGGTTTAGATACTCATGAAGGCTGCTGGTGCCGCACTTCATCGCACCTATGGTAATCAGATTTGGAAGGCAGGTCTGTGTCAACGTGGGCCTCATGACGCTTTTGGAGTTAGTGAGTGAGTTCCGCACTTCGAAAGGCAGGGAAGTCTCGCATAGGAATAAAACCGCAATATTCATGATAGCTTTGGTGGCGAGGACACTCTGCCGGATCCAGTCGTTTGAGGACTCGTGCCGGGTTGCCAGCTAAGACCGAATAACCATCAGGAACCGAACTGGTCACGATGGCGCCGGCCCCAACAATTGTGAAATCACCCAACGTGACACCCGGAAGGATCACTGAACCAGCACCCAGCCAACAATATGCACCGATATTTACATGCGAGGGAATATGCTCGCGTAGATCGTGGGGCGCATGGTTGGCGCTTATCATCGTAACATTCGGACCAATCTGTGTGTAATCACCAATGGTTATCTTCCCGATTCCCTGAATGTAACAGCCAGGCATCATTCCAGGGCTGGTCTCCACCCCAATGACTATGTTCCGCCAGCCAGTGACCATGCTGGCGGGATGCACTGGCCAGTAGGGACCGCGATTGATGCCCTGAACTTCCTGACGAAACCAATCGCGAAATCGAATTGGTGTTTGCGTGTCTTGCGTGTCGTGCAGGAACCGCATCGCGGGGTGGTATGATAGAGTCTTTGCAAGCAGGCGTTCCGGCGCTTGCACAAGTCGGCGCAGAATGGGCGAGCGAAAGGTCATGATTTCGCCACGAAAAAGCAAACCCCAAAATACATCATGTAGATGCCCCCATACCCGAGTGCGAATGCCCAGATCACGGAAGTCGCCGTGCCGACAACAGCCCAACCAAAAAAGATGCCCCCAGCGATCAATGTCGTCGAAACGATGGTGAGTGCGAGATCCAATACCTGGCGTCCAGCAAAAAACAGAATCGTCGTCACCGGCGCGGCGATTGCCCGCAGCATCAACATCGGCGCCAGTATCCGGGCGATCTCACCCGCCTCGCGCCACGCCGGACCCAGGTAAACAGCGAAGAGCCACGGTGCAAAGGCCATAAATAGGAGGCATGGCCCGATGCTTACCGCAAAGAGTCCCCCGGCGGTGCGCAGCATCAATTCCCTGCAACTGCCGGTCTTGTGATAAAGCTCTGAGGCTTCGCGCCGAAACACCTGTGCAACCGAGTGACCAACTACAGTGACCGGAAGCAAAACCAACTGCCGGGCCCGGGTGAAGGACCCCAGCATCGCGGTATCCCCCAAGAGGGTCAGCGCAAAGACGGGCATCTGCATGTTGGTTTGGTTCAGGAGCCCGCTGGGTAGAGTGAAAGCAGGAAACTTCCAATGCCGCCGCACTATTAACCGCAACTGCATTATGCCCGGCCAATTCAGAGTGTCGCCGAGCGTGGCTAGCAGCCACAGATATGCTGTCCCCAGGACCAACTGGCTCAGGAAATAGGCCAAAAGGAGACCGTTTGCTCCCCAGCCCATGAAACCCAGGACAATGGAGAGTCCTACGGAGGTTAAGACCTGTATGACCTGCAACTGTGCGATCCAGCCATAGTGGCGGTTGCGGTTCGCAAGGAAGCTCCCCGCTGCGGTCAGGCCACTGACCGCCACACTGAGTGGCAAAAGCGCAAACCAGCCGCCCACCGTCGATTCTGCCAAGAGTGGTAGCCAAAGTACTGCAACCGCCAGTATCGTCAGGCCCACTGCCGCCACAGTTGACACAAGCACCACCCAAACGGCTCCCCCCGCACCACGGTCAGTTTGTTCCGCAATAATGGCATGTTGGAATTGAAGGCTGGCGAAAACCGCAAGAAGCGCTGCAGGCGCCATGTATTGCGCCAACACACCGTAATCGGCCGGAGCATAGAGCCGCCCCAGAAGAGGCGCGGTTAAGAGTGGTATTATTGTTGCCAGCGCATTGCCGCTCATCAACGCGGCTACCCCGCGAAGAAACGCGGAACTGCTGGCCCCCCGCAAACGCATGACCAGCTTACTCATACAGCACCGCCTGACTGTGCGATTTGGTACAAGCTTGCCATCTGAGTGGCGATGCCCGTCCAGCTAAGTTCTGTCATGGCCATCTCGCGGGAGGCACGCCCGATTGCATTGCGGCGCGCTTCGTCCGCCAAAAGCCTCGCCAATGCCCCATTGAGCGCACCCTGCTCGCGCGGTACGACCAGACCCGCGTCTAACTTGGCTAAAAGGGGAGCAGCTCCCACGCCATCTGTGGCAATAACCGGGGTGCCCATGGACATAGCCTCGGCTACTGACATGCCGAAGCTTTCGCGCACCGATGGCACCAAAAGAACATCCGCGCCCGCTAAAAAGGCCCATTTTTGCATGCCGTCCAGCGGCCCTAAGAAAGCCCCTGCCAAGCTGCCGTCAGAACGGATGAGACGCTGGGTCAGCTCGGCCTGCAAGCCAATTTGATCATGCCCGGCTAGGCGGATCACTGCCCCGGGCTGAGCGCGCGCCGCCTCGATGGCCATATCAACGCCTTTGGTCCAATCCAACCGCGCCAGGAAAGCCACGCGCTGCCCCTGCGGGACATCGCCCCAAACGGCGTTGATTTCGGCAGCGTCCGGCAATCGAGGCGGGGTTTCAACGCCATTGCCTATCACTGCCACGGGCGCCAGATCGAGTCCCATCGCGGATAGGCCCTCGGCCTCGCCTGCAGAGGTCACATGAATCGCTGTCGCCGCTGCAAGATTTGCCCGCTCTTGCCCAGTGATCCACACCGACTTAGCCAGCCGTGATTTGCCGGCCACCATTTCTGGCATCAACATTCCCCGCGGAGAAATCACCAGCGTTTTGCCGCTGCGCCGCGCGGCCCGGGCGAGGTGTGGCCCTGGCCATAGGAACATACCGTTGACATGTATTGCATCGGCATCAGGTAACAAGCTGGCCGCGCGCTTTGCCAGCGCCGGGCTGTAATAGAACCGACGAGGCGCGGAGATTGAGCAATAGTGCACGCTGACCCCGTCCATGTCGGAGGGGCGATCCAGCGCAACATCAAGTCGCCCAGGCCCGTCCACATCGGTTGTCAGCACATCGACCCGGTGACCAAGGTCGACAAGTCCGCGCGCCAACCCATGCGTTGACCGCACCGGCCCACCATATCGCATCGCCGGCAGGTAGTTTGGAGTAAACATCACGATGTTCATTTTGCGTTGCTGTGATTGCACCGTTTCAGAACGGTCCCTCAATCCGCAAGGAGAGACGCGACAAGCGATCCAGAGCTTCGGATGGTACGATCAGATAGTCGCAATCCTCAACGCGGTCGTGAATGCCAATAGTATCCAATTGTTGTAGGTGGCTCAAAGCCCCGTTTTCATCTCGCTTGATACGAAAGGTTACATAATTCGCCTGGCCTAGAAGCGTTTCGATGTCGCGCTGTCGCGCCAATCGGTCCGAATAGTCAGCGTGATAAACTGGCAAGATCTCAGTCAGTAACCAAGGGCGCTCTTTGTCGAGGAGCAAGTTTAGGCCCCGTAAAACTTCCAGCTCTGCCCCCTCCACATCAATCTTTACGAAACAAAAGCGATGTTCAGCAAAGGAAGTCGCGATCGTAGCCCAATCAAAAGCAGGAATAAAGCTGGTGCCCACAACCGTCTGCTCGGGGCGAAATCCCTCAATCAAAGAAGCGCTAGAATCGGCTTCGTCTCTAGCATATTGGTTCAACTGCAAAAGTGCTGGATGTTCCATCAACGCCACGGGCACTACATTTACATGATCAATGGCATTGATGCGGATCAAGTCCCGCACGTAAGCAGTGCAGAACGGGTTCGGCTCCAGCCCCAGATACGGCATCTCGGGTGCCGCCGTTCGAACCGCAAGCATCGTTTGGCCAACGTTCACACCCACATCAAGGAATGCACCGTCTAATGCAGGCAGCACGTGGCCATAGAGTTGCAAAAGCGAGGGCTCGGGACCTTCGTTTGCAGTTCCATTCACTACAGGCGTAGCAAACTTCCGCCCCCCCACATTCAACGGCAGATTGTAGCCGCCTGAGATTGGCAGTCCTCGCAGGAGTCTGCGCAACAGTCGCGTCTGCAGACTGCGCCCAACCATTGGAAAAGTCATGGAAAGCCTTTCTTCACTGTAACCCGCGTCAAAAGCTGTAGCTTCGCATCGGAATATTCCCGCGCGCCAATCGTTTCTCACTGATCAGCACATACATTGCTGGTAGGGTGCAACAGGAATCCTTGCGGACGTCATAGACGAAGGGACACAAGAAACCGTTGAACATGTGGAACATTTTGTAAGGCACATCCTTGCACAATGCGTCGGCCTCCCACAGATAACGCTTGGTCGCGGCCCAGCCACTGGCGAATTCGAACATAATGATGTCGATGCTCTGGTTCTCGAGCAGCCCGCGAGCGCCTTCAATCACGTTCAGATCATAGCCCTCGGCATCAATCTTGAGAAAATTGATCGACGCGATCCCTTCTTTGGCGCAAACGCTATCCAGCGTCGACACCGGCACGTCATAGGTCTGCGCTGTCTGGTCAAGGTCATCCTTGCGGGGTGCCAGACTGTTGCACATGTTCTCATAGTCGTAAAAGGTCAACACACCAGGGGCATCAGAGATGGCCATGTTGTGAAAGCTTACGCGTGCGTCATCGCCAAAACGCGTGTCATGGGCAGATTTCGCAAAGCGTGAGGGATCGAAGGCATGCACGCGCGCATTGGGACGCACGGCAAGCAGCTCTGATGAGGATTCACCGTCATGGAAACCCACATCAAAGATCACCGGATCTTGCTCCAGCAGGCTGGACAGCCAGCGTTCACCATTGCTGATGCCCATGAGCGAATAGCCCCGGACGACCGTGTCAAAGATACGACCCAATTTGGTGATGCGTGGCACCAGCCTTTGGCCAACGGGGTTCCAGAACAGGCTCTGTAGCATGCGGTGCCGTGTGCTTTGTCTCAGCATAGTTTTCCCATTGTCATATGTTCCAACCCTGCGGGTCGGGGCTATTATTTCAATTGCATCAGCTGCATTCGGCAAGCCAGTCGCGCCAGAGGGCTGAACCGTCGCGGAGGCAAGGTGACAGCGCGTTTCCCCATCGCGGTCAAAGCCTGCCCATAAGCTTCTGAGCCATGCCCCTGCACGATCTCTCGACTGCGCTGTCCCATGTTCGCCAAGTCACATTCACCGCTGGCCAATTGCGCGAGCCGCGCGGCAAGTTGGCCAACGTCGTATGGGTCAAAACAGAACCCGTTCTCGCCGTCTCGCACCAGTTCTTCGGAACTGCCTGCCCGGGTCGAGATCAAAAGCGGAAGATGTGCTGCAGCAGCCTCATTGACCACGACGGCCCACGTGTCTTTGAGGCTTGCAAGCACAAAGGCTTGCGCCATTCCGTAATAAGGACCGAGATCATCATAGCCAGCGGCACCGCGGAAATGTACGTGCTCGGAAATCCCGAGCGTTCTGCTCTGCGCTTCAAGGGCCTCGCGCAGCGGGCCATCGCCCACCACCACAAGATCCCAGAGCCTGTCGGGCGAGGCCATCTTATGATAGCGGGCATAAGCCTGCAGCAGGCGTTCGAAGTTCTTTTCCGGCGACAGGCGCGCAACACAGAGGAAGAACCGCTCAGGCAACCCCATCTGGCTACGCAACGCAGCACCTTGGGATCGAGCAGCAAGTGCATTACTTTCGAAATGAGCAAGATCCACGGTGTCGAGCGCCCCGACATGGATGCCCTCACCGGCAAATCCCAACTCCTCGAGATACGCGGCCGATTGTGCTCCCGCCGCCCAGGCTAAGTCGAACGCACTCAGGATCTGGGCCTTGGCAAACTCCTTGTGGGATGCCCTTGCATAATCGTTCCGATTGGAATCACTACATACTATGGTCCGGCAGCCCCGAGCTTTGGCCCAAGTCAGTGAGGCCAAACTGCACAAATCTCCCCAGCCAAAGCAGAGCACCACCTGCGGCTGCACTTCGTCCAGTAGACGGTTGATATCAGCCACCGAAGGAGCCGGGTGGTGCAGCAACTGGAACGCGTCGGTCTCGGGGCTTTCCACTTCGACCGGTTTGATTGCCGTTTCGAACACAGTCAGGTCGATACCACGCCCTGCCTCTTCGAAATTGGCCCACAGTCGCTGTGGCACCGCGCGGCGCACCAACGCCATCCGAGGCCGGTCAGCGACAGGGGCCTGGTTCTCGTTGCGACTTATGGTCACGACAATCCTAGTGCCTTGGGAAGGCGCTGCAACACACGACCGTAGTTGAACTGTTCTTGGTGCAATGCAAAGGCCTTTGCACCTTCATTCAGGCGACGCTCTGGGTCGGTTGCATAGGCCGCCACCAGCTCTGCCAGAGCCTCTGGTGTATCCTTGCGGATGCAGGTACCAATACCCTCGCCCTCAAGCAACTCCGGTATCCCGGGGTTCATGTCCCCGATCTGCGGCAATCCGGCTTTCATATATTGGTAGCGTTTGTTGCTTGCGCCCAACGCCGTGCGCCACTGATGCGACGTCGCATCCAAGAGTGCCACGGCCAGGTCTGATTGAGCCAAGCGTGTTTCGGCTGCCCCGGTTGCCATCCAACCGGTGAAGGTGATGCGGTCCTGCAGCCCCATGTCTTTGACTTTCTGCACAAAGCCCGGGCCGAACCGGGTGTTTGTGTTGCCAATGAAAACAAGACGCGCGTGCTCGGGCCAAAGCGGCACGGAATCGATCAGCAAGTCAATGCGTTGATCATGCCCAAAGGTGCCGCAATAGACCACCTCAAAAGTGTCGCGAGGGGCCCCTCGATCCGGCAAGGACTCGGCGCGGTAAGGGTAATTTTCGATCACCAGTGGTGGGTCCGTAAGCTCCAGAGCCTCCATCGTGTGCGGGACACGGCCTGCGTCGGGAACGACGACAAGAGAGTATCCGCCAATTGCCCGCTTCAACCGTCGTTCGGGCAGCTCGTCCAGATACATGAAAGTTTCGTGGAAATGCGCCACCCGCTGTTGAGGGCGCCCTAACGTCAGATCGCTGATCAATACGCCCAAAGGGTTATAGGCAATCTCAATAGGAGGGCCGAGGCGTGCGGCTTGGCGACGCGCGGTCCAGAGTAACCGCATCATCCCTGCCATAATGCGCGCCTGACGCAGACCATTGGGCAGCGAACGCCAAGGCAGCACATGCAGAGTGACCCCAGGTGCCTCGAAGTCCACATCCCGCTTGGTACGATCCCGTGGCTGTGTCACCAGATGCACGGGATGACCTGCCTGGGCAAGAAGTCGAGCCTGGTTCTGAACTGGCGGATACCCATCGACGGATTCGAAGGAAATCAGCACAAAGGGACGCTTGCTCATGGTCTACTCATGTTTGAATTGCGGGGGCGGAGTATGCGCTGTGACAGAGCGCGGGGGGCTTCTACGCCGCGAACCAAGGCGTAGAAGGGAAAATTTCAGAAGGCCCATTAAGATCCAGGCAAACACAATGCCATTAACGATGAAGAACGGACGCAACAGAGGATCCAGCGCAACCAGCCCCATCACATACCACCGTGCAAAATCCAGGTAGCGCCCGGTCAGCAAGCTGGCATAGGCGGCCATGTCGATACGACGGATTACCCAACCCACAACGATGAAACCCAGAAAGACACCGATGTAACCGAAGTTGGCGTAAAACTCGAAAACCGTGCCCGAGCCAAATGTGACGTTCTCTGACAAGGTGATCCCCGTGTGCTCGGACATGAAATCGCTACCGCCACGCGTTGGTTTTCCAGGCCACAGAGCACGCGGCAAAAGTACCAGAGGCAGGATCACAAGCGTGCTCCCCCACAATTGCAATTCGGGAAACAATTCGTGCTGCTCGATCATCCGACCAATGAAGAGAGGGAGATTAAGCCGGATATTGACGATATCCAGCGCATCAAAGTTTGTCAGCGAGAACAGTTTGGTTTGTGCCATTGCCTGCCAAAGGAGGTCCAATACTGAACCGCTTACACCTTGCCAGGCGACCAGCCGGATTTCCTCGCGAAATGACATCCAGCCAATGAAGAGGGTCAACATAGCCTGTCCGATGACGATGGCCATGATTGTCGTCTTCAACGTGCCCCTTGCAGTGCGCAGCATCGCCAGCCAGAAAGCGATCAACGTCATGGAAAACATGAGCCCATATGAAGCCAGGCCAAAAGAAACCATGTAATAGATCGGCACGACTACAGCCAGGGCGAGCCAAGGCAGCATAGAGCGACCATCACGCCGAGCCCTATACGCGCCCAGGCAAATCAGCATGACGAGAACATTGCGGCTCAATTCGAAGATTGCGCCAGAAAACGGGAAGGAAATCCGTAGCTGTATCAGCAACATGCCAAGAAGTGAGATCGTGCTGAAGGCAACCATCATGTTGCGCTCGTAGATCTGCGAAATCCCTTGGCGAGGCAGGATGACGGGTTGTTTACGGCGCTGCGCCAAGGTTACGCCCAAAGCTAGACCTACAAGCCCCAGAAGCGAGGCCGCCGCGCCTTGCACGACCATCCATTCGGTGAAATTGTAGCTGTTTAGATACCAGTGCCCATCAGGTCGTGTATGGGTATAGCCCGGCACCGCATAGACAAAACACCCCCCGTAAAGGAAGCTCATGGTCAACGCCATGGCCGCTGGCAGCCCGACGCTGCCAGCATTGATGGTCTTGCGGCAAATAAAAATGACCAGGCCGACCCAGAGCACCAATATGCCGAACATCGCCAAATGAATGTCTGCCAGAGGATTCATTGGACACGTTCTAGGGAATGGGAGTCTGCGGGGTTCATTTCAAATCCACCGACTTCAGGATGCGATCAAGGCGTTGAGCATAAGTGTGTTCCGCATGGGCACGACGGTACCCGGCTTTGCGAATGCCCTCGGCCCAGGCTTGGTCTGAGCGTGCGCGCGCCAAGTACTCCAATATCTCGTCCACGGAACGATAGGTCAGGATCTCTCGGCCTGGCTCAAAGCACTCTGCAACAGCAGGTTTGTCCTCAATAAGCTGCAACCCTGCTGCCCCATTGATCTCAAAAGCGCGGCAATTCAAAGAATTACCCTCACTCATGGTGGTGCAATTCAAACTGGCCAACGCGCCTTCGAAGACCATGCTTTTTTCTGCCCGGGTGACATACCGCCCCGTGTAGTGTTCCTGGATACGGGGATCCCCCCAACGAGGTGGTGAGAAACCGTGCAAGGCGAGTTCTGCGTCGGCATCCATGAGGCGGCTGACCAGGATCTGGCGATAGCCGTAGAAATTACCGACCACCGCCAGAGTGTTGTCACGTGGGGCGCCTTGCGGACAATGCCAGTCTGGATTGATGGCTTCGTGCATCAACTGTGCGTTGAAGCCAACCGCCTGCATTTTTTGGACTGACATTGCATCCTTGATGAAGATCGCGTCCCAACCGTCCGCCAAAAGCCCCATACCCCGCATATTTGCCGGTGGATCGCCCCACCACGCCACACAACGCGCACCAAGCCCGCGCAATTCCGCCAATGTCTCGGCGCGCAACGTTTGAGTAAGGCACAGCACGAGATCGGGGGTGAACTTACGCGCAGTGGCCACAGCATAGGTTTCGTGCTCTTCCCACCGTTCTGGGCGCGTGGCGGTGAGGGTATCGACCAAAATACGATTCAGGCGACCGCGGTTACGGCGGAATTTGTAATCTGGGGTCTCTACGATATGGCCCATCTGGCGCAGGGTGTACGCGACATTGTCCTGAAATGTGTCAGCGCCCGCAAAATACGGGATGAGTACGCGCAACTGTCGGATCGGAGATGTCATCCGTTTACATCACCCAGTCGACTTTGGCACGCAACCACGATCCAGGTCATGTGGCATCCCATTCCGCTCGGACCATAGCCTCGACCACCTGCGGCATACGCATGCTGGGTCTCCAGTCCAGCCGCTCTGCTGCCAGGCGGGGATTGCCCAAACTATAGGCGATGTCGGAAGGGCGCTCGAATTTTTGTGATGTACGGACGTGATCCTCGGACCGGAGTCCGACCGCCGCAAAGGCCGCATCACAGAAGGCCTGCAATGTATAGCTTTCACCCGTAGCAATCACGTAGTCCTGAAGCGTTTCCTGCTGCAACATGCGCCACATCGCGTCTACGTATTCTGGGGCCCAGCCCCAGTCCCGACTGACCGTTAACGTCCCAAGGTGCAGTTCACCGCCACCGGCCCGCGCGATTGCGACGGCCCCAGCAACGATCTTCTGAGTCACGAAGCGATTAGGGCGGAGGGGCGATTCATGATTGAACAGGATTCCCGTGCAGGCCTGCAGGCCATAGGCTTCTCGGTAATTGGCGACACCCCAAAACGCTGTTGCCTTGGCGGTGGCATAAGGGCTGCGGGGTTTGAACGAAGTATCCTCGCGCGCGCCATCGCGAGAGGTTTCGCCGAAACACTCACTGGAACCCGCATTGTAGAAACGTACAGGAAGCTGCAGGAACCGGATGGCCTCCATCAAATTGATGACCCCCACTGCGATACTTTCAAGCGTCTCCAACGGTTGTTGGAATGACAGCCCGACTGAGCTTTGGCCAGACAGGTTGTAGATTTCATCAGGGTTAACCGCACTGAGCGTCTGAACCACACTGCGGAAGTCCGTCAGCACCATCGAATGAGTGACGATCCGGTCAGCGATGCCCAACCGTTCCAAATTTCCGAACCGCTGAATGGTGGCGTCACGTGATGTTCCCACGACAATATAGCCTTTTTCCAAGAGCAGTTGCGCCAGATACGCTCCGTCTTGTCCAGAAATGCCTAGAATGAGAGCCGTCTTGCTCATGGTGCCACCGTTTCGTCTATGAGCGCCTGGGCACGCTGCGCGAATTGAGGAAAATCAAAGTAGGCCAGTGCCTCTGGCATCATGCCCTTTGGAGAGCTCAGCCCGGTTCGGATAGCACCGATCAGCTCCTCTGGATCGTCGGGGTTGACCATGGGGCCAAGCAAACCATCGCGAACGGCGTCCCGGCTACCGTCAATCGCGCTTGCAACTACGGGCACGCCGCAGGCCAGGGCCTCGAGAAATACAAAACCGAACCCTTCGCCGCGGCTTGGCATAACATAGAGATCCGACAGCCCATAAAGCGCAGCCTTTTCTGCCTCTTCTACATAACCGGTAAAGATCACAGCATTGCCGAGGCCGGCCTCAGTCACGCGCGCCTCAAGCCGGTCCTGATCAGGGCCATCACCAGCGATGATGTAACGAAGCTCTGGCATGTCCTGTAGCAGTCGCGGCAGCACGTCTAACACTTCGTCAAAGCCTTTGGCACGCTCACGGGACACTAACCGCCCAAACGTCAGCAGCACCTTGTTTTCAGGCGTCAGACCGTACCGTGCCATCAATGCTGGATCGCGGGGCGCAGGCGCATAGTCGGACATGTGAATGGCGTTGGGCAAGAGATCGATCGTGGCGGTATCGACATCAGCCCATTCCAAGAAGCGATCGCGGGTATAGGCGCTGATCGAATAGTAACGATCAAGACGAGAGGCCGCCCGACGCCGGGCCGCCTTGGGACTGGGGGTCCAAGCGTCGATGCCGTACAGTGCACCCAACACCGGAATACCAAAGAGTCGTCCCAGGCGGCTGACCAGAGGCGCATAATTCAGGTGCCCGCAGTAGAGCATATCGCTGCGTGCAACGTCCGGCAGATCCCGCGCCAAGGCCTTCATGTAGGCGAATGTGCTGTTGACCGCGCCGCTGCGAAACACAATGCCCTCTGGGATTGGTTCTGGCGTGTGCCGCATAACCCGCGGCAGAGCGACCACTCGATCAACTCGGGAATGTTGCGCAAAGGCTATCAGCAAGTCCTTGTTGAAGACGGAAATCCCGCCATGACCTCCAAAGGCATCTGGCACAAAGGCATAAATTTGCAAGGCTCTGCGTCTCCTTAAGCCTGCGCCGAAGCTGTTGACAACGCCCGCTTCAATGCGGTCACGATCTGATCCTGGGTGTCGCCGTCCATGTACGGATGCATTGGCAGGCTCAACACTTCGGTAGCTGCCTTGTCTCCTTTGGGCAGATTGACATTCGGGTCCGCCACGGCAGGCTGGCAATTCAAGGGCAGTGGGTAATGGACCGCCGTAGGGATGCCTGCTTCCTTTAGCGCGGCCTGCACCATGTCACGGTTCAGCACGCGCACCGTATACTGCGCCCAGACGCTGATGTTGCCGTGTGCCACTGTTGGTATTGCGATCCCGGCATCTGCCAGAA
The DNA here is from genome assembly GCF_900172225.1 of Falsiruegeria litorea R37. Classification (NCBI taxonomy): domain Bacteria; kingdom Pseudomonadati; phylum Pseudomonadota; class Alphaproteobacteria; order Rhodobacterales; family Roseobacteraceae; genus Falsiruegeria; species Falsiruegeria litorea. The sequence goes on along the minus strand of NZ_FWFO01000010.1, from coordinate 11,019 downwards.
GCGCACCATACCGCGCAGCCACTGCGTCTCGCGCAGCGATCTCTTCCTCAAAAAGCTCCAGCTTGGCAAGCAGAACCGCGGCCTGCAAAGTATCAAGTCGGCTGTTCATCCCGACCCGAATATGGTGATAGCGCCGATCCTGCCCATGACGTGCAATTTGACGCATTCGTGTGGCCAAGTCAGAATCCGAGGTAAAGATGGCCCCGCCATCACCATAGCAACCTAGGGGTTTGGACGGGAAAAAGCTGGTGCAACCAATCGTCGACAGGGCACCTGAACGAGAATTGCCTTGGGTGGCGCCAAAGCTTTGGGCACCGTCTTCGATCACGGGCAGCCCATAGGCCTCGGCGATGCGATTGATGGCCACAAAATCGGCGGGCTGGCCATAGAGTGAGACGGGAATGATCGCCTTTGTCGCAGGCGTGATCGCCGCCACCAGCCCCTCTGGGTCGAGGTTAAAGGTTACGGGGTCGATATCGACATAGACCGGCTTGGCGCCTAGCACGGCCACGGCCTCAGCAGTGGCAATGTAAGAGAAACCTGGGGTGATGACTTCGTCACCCGGACCAACGTCAAGAGCCATCAGCGCAATTTGCAACGCATCCGTGCCATTGGCGCAGGTGATGCAGTGGCCGACGCCGACGAAGGCCTGCAGCTTCTCTTCCAGTTCAGTCACTTCGGGACCCAAGATGTACTTGCCATGTGCCAGCACTCGGGCAATGGCGACATCCAACGCAGGTTTAATTCGCGCCTGCTGTGCGGCCAGGTCGACGAAAGGGATCATGACTGGACCTCTCTTCGGGTCACTGTGCCGTCCGACAAGGTGTAAGTATCGCCTGTATGAGGGCAGATGACTTCCGCCTCACCTTCAAGTGGTAGGTCCAGTTGTTCGCCAAAGGCGCTCATCCAGCCCGCTTGGCGTGCTGGTACACCGGCCATCAACGCGAAATCCGGCACATCACGCGTGATTACGGCGCCAGCGGCCAAAAAGGCAAAGGCGCCAATGGTCACGCCGCAAACCACGGTACAGTTGGCGCCCAGCGTTGCGCCACGGCGAACCAATGTATCGCGATACTCGGATTTGCGTTCAATTAGAGCACGTGGATTGTAGACGTTGGTGAACACCATGCTGGGTCCGCAAAAGACGCCCTCTTCAAGCGTAACGTTGTCATAGACCGAGACGTTGTTCTGAATCTTGCAGTCATCTCCTATGGAGACGTCGTTGCCGACAAAAACACCCTGGCCCATTGACACGTTTCGACCGATCCGCGCGCCGGCACAGACGTGAACGAAGTGCCAGATCCGGCTGCCCTCGCCGATTTGTGCGCCATCGTCGACGATCGCACTGGGGTGAGCGCTGTAGATCATTTGGTCTGGCTCACGAAGGGGTGTATCTCGCCAGAACGCTGAGTTGGCAGGTCACGGATCGCCGAAACCGTCTGAATGGCCACTCGGTTTTCTTCGACGCCAAATCCTCTGCCTTTCAGGATTTCCTGATAGCTGAGCGTGTGAAGATCCGTGAAACCACCGGAGAACTCGATCTCTTCTCCGTCAATGGTGATCGACCGATACGTCCTTTGCCCTGTTGCTCGCGCCTCTGCGGGGACATCCCCTACATCAAGCGACAAGAACCAGCGGCAGCGCGCATGTTCATATTCCAGATACCCTGCAGCCTTGGTGGGCTCGTTCAAGTGTACGACATTGTCCTGCAAATCACCGAACAAAAAATGCAGCATGTCGAAGAAATGCACACCGATATTCGTCGCAATGCCGCCCGACTTGTCCGTGGTGCCCTTCCAACTCTGAAGATACCAACGCCCCCGCGAGGTGATATAGGTCAGATCCACCTCGTGCTTGCTATCTTTAGGGCTTTTGCGAATTTTTTCGCGCAGCGCGATGATCGACGGGTGGACACGCAGTTGCAGGATCGTGTTGATCTTGCGCCCTGTATCGTTTTCCATCTCGATCAGGCCATCAATGTTCCAAGGATTGAGCACAAGCGGTTTTTCGCAAATTGCATCGGCACCAGAGCGCAAGGCAAATCGCATATGGCTGTCGTGAAGATAGTTGGGTGAACAGATCGAGATATAGTCCAACTGGCTTGCCCCAGAACGACGCAATTTGTCGATATGGCGGTCGAAGCGTTCAAACTCGGTGAAGAAGTACGCCTCTGGGAAATGGCTGTCGATGATGCCGACTGAGTCATTGGGATCAAGGGCAGCCACCAACTTATGACCAGTGTCCGCGATCGCCTTCATATGGCGCGGCGCGATGTAACCAGCGGCACCGATGAGCGCAAAATTCTTCATGATCGGATCCTCACGCTCGGATGATATGATCGGCCAGATCACGGAAAATTCCGCGCGCATCAATGATGAGCGGCGCATGATGCGCGATCATGTCGTAGTCGAATGCATCGTGGTCGGTGGTCAAAATCACGACGTCCTGCTCAGCTAGGGTTTCAGGGGTCAGGGGGGTCGCGCTAAGATCGAAGTGATGCTCACGCATCCTCGGGAAGACCGGGACATGCGGGTCAGCATAGCTGAGGTCCCCGCCCAAATCGCGCACCAGTTCCATCACCTCAACCGATGGGCTCTCGCGCATATCGTCCACGTTCTTCTTGTAGGCGATGCCCAAGATCATGATCTTAGACCCTTTGACCGACTTGCCTCTCGCGTTGAGCCCGCCAATCAGCTTGGCAATCACGTACTCGGGCATGGCCCGGTTCACCTCTCCCGCCAACTCGATGAAGCGGGTGTGCAGGCCGAACTCCCGCGCCTTCCAGGTTAGGTAGAAAGGATCAATCGGGATACAGTGCCCTCCGAGACCCGGGCCAGGATAATATGCCGTGAAGCCAAAAGGTTTGGTTTTGGCGGCATCAATCACCTCAAAGATGTCAATGCCCATACGGTCGGCGACGATCTTCATCTCGTTCACGAGGCCAATATTCACCGCGCGGTGGATGTTTTCCAGCAGCTTCGTCATCTCGGCAGCCTCTGTCGAACTCACCGGCACCAGCTGGTCGATCGCCTGATCATAAAGCGCCATACCTACCTGCAGGCAGGCTGGTGTGTGCCCCCCCACCACCTTGGGGATGGTGCTGGTCGTGAAATTGATGTTGCCAGGATCTTCGCGCTCAGGCGAGTAGACGGCAAACACAGTCTCGCCGACCTTAAGCCCGCCGCGTTCCAACCGCGGAACGATCTCTTCCTTTGTGGTGCCTGGGTAGGTCGTGCTTTCGAGCACCACGACCTGGCCTTCGCACAGGTAGGGGCCGATCTGCTCGCAGGTGCTGATCACATAGCTGAGATCGGGTTCGCGGTGCTTGTTGAGAGGCGTCGGGACACAGAGGATGACGGCGTCAACCTCTCCGATGCGAGTGAAGTCCGTCGTCGCCACAAAACCGCTTTTGATGGCCTCGGAAATACGGGAATCGTCAATATGCTCGATCGGGCTGACACCTGCGTTCAACTGTTCCACCAGGCCCTTGGAGATATCGAAGCCAAGCACACAATACCCGACTTCTGCGTACCTCAGCATCAAGGGTTGCCCCACATAGCCCAAGCCAACAATGCCGATCACAGCGGATCTATTGTCAAGTCTGGTCAACAAATCCCGCTGGGCTTCTTTGGACTTATCCGTCATCAAAATGTCTATACCTTTTCAAGCTCGTCGATTAGCGCAACGACTTATCAGCCTTTTGGCGTGGGACCTATTTCGCCCCCATTCCCGGCCGTTGCCCTAAGCTCTTCTTCCAGCGCATCAATTTCAGATTCAATGCGCTGGTATTCCTCCAATTTAATTCTCAGGAACCGTTTGGTAAGCTGCACTTTTTCAAGCAGTCCCGCAGGGGTCAATACGTAGGCATAAGCGAGACGATTTTCCGACGTGCGAAAATTCTGGACCTTGACAAGCCCCTTGTCGATCAACGCCTTCAGGCAATAGTTCACACTTCCGAGACTCATCTTCAGATGTAACGCGATTTCACGTTGAGACATCTGGGGTGACTGCTCTAGAACGCGCATCACACGAAGGTCGTTATCGTTGGGGTTCTGCATGGCCGGATCGCTATAGCTACCGCACTGACGGTCCCGAGATATGGGGTCAGCAATAACTACGTTCAACGCGTGAACGCATATCTTAATCTGGCAGAGAACGAAACATTTTTTGATATTCACCAGGAAAATTTCTTCCCGGTGCAAAGGCGATGAGATAACTACGAAGCCATGAACAAGACTGTTTTGCAGCCATGGTACGTCGCCCAGCTGAAACCGAATGGCCTCCGCCAAGCTGCTGTGCATCTTGCCCGGCAGGGCTTTCGCACATTTGCCCCAACTTACCACCTCTCACATGGTGCAGGAAGGAAAGCGCAACAACGCTCCCTCTTTCCCGGATACATATTCGTATCATTCGACAAAGAGCGCGAACAATGGACTGCGATCAATCACACACGTGGGGTCAATCGGTTGCTTGCCGACAACCCCACGCGCCCAGCACCATTGCCTCAGACCTTCATGGAGAGCCTTTTTGAGCGCTGCGATGAAAGTGGAACGCTCTTGCGACCAGAGGATCTGAGCGCCGGGGATCGAGCGCGAATTCTGTCGGGGCCCTTTGCAAGTCTGATCGGAAAAGTAACACATGCCTCTGACCAAGAGCGGGTGGCGTTGTTGGTGAATCTGCTTGGACGAACCGTACCATTGGACATCCCCCGGAAATTAGTTGAAAAGCTGTGAGCGTGACTTGCAGATTAAAACACCAATGCAAACGAGCGAGACACAAGCGCTCAAGCGTTAAGAATGGACTGCGCCGTTTATGAACCAGTTTCCCACTTCTCAAAATGTTCTTCCCACGTCAGGCCAAACCGGCGCTCCGCAGCATGATGATATCTTTGACATCTTCAACCTGTTCGGCGTGCTCTGGCGTAGCAAGTGGCTGATTCTGTTCTTTGTCGTTTTGTTTGGCGCCGCAGGTTGGTTCTATGCCAACAAGGTCGCTACATCACTTTACACATCGACGACGCGCTTGGCCTTTCAAGTCCGCTCGCAACAAGTCGTCGATGTAGAGAGCGTCCTATCGGGGGTCTCTACTGAACAACCCGCCATCAACACTGAACTTGGTGTTATCCGATCGCGGCGGGTAATAGGCTTATTGGTCGATGAACTGGAACTCACCGAAGATGTGGAATTCAACGGGTTGGGCAAAGCCCCGCTTTTTTCCAAATTCGGCATTCGCAACATGATCACCGAGTGGTTTACCGGGGAAGAGGTCACACCAACGCGCCCCGATGAAGAAACACTCCGACTTCGAACTACCCTGAATGTGCAACGCAAAATTCAGGTCCGCCCGATCCGGAACACATACCTGTTCGAGATCCTGGTCACGACACAGAACCGAAGAAAGTCAGCTCTGCTCGCCGACACGCTGGCAAATCTGTACATCAATGATCAGGTCACCGTGAAGTTTGAAGCGACACGACATGCCGTCAACTGGCTGACTGAGCAGATCGCGGATCTCGAACAACAGATCGACGCCATAGAAGACCAGATTGAGACCCTACGCACGACCACAGATCTGGTAAGCCCTGAGGCTGCTGAAGTCCTGAACCTACGCGCAAAAGGGATTCAGAACCGGCTTACGTCCGAACGCGCTGCGCTTGACGCCAAAAAAGAACATTTAGAAGCACTCGTTGCGCTGTCCCAGAAAGGCGATCCCGCCGCGATCACAGAAGGTTTGGATGATCCAATCACTGCAAGATTGAGCCAAAGGGACCTCTCGGATCCGAGTACCGCCCAAGCCATCGTGAATCGTCTTCAAACTCTGACAGAAAAAGCGCGAAACGATGTCCAACGCATCGAATCTCAGGTCGAGGCCCTTGAAGAATCCAGCAATCGTCTGTCTCAGCAAGTCGCCAATCAAACAGAGAGCTTGAACGCGCTCAACCGGCTGCAAAGAGACAGAGAAGCAACGAACGTTCTCCATGAGACCTTCCTAGTTCGACTAAAAGAAACCTCTATCCAGATTGGCCTGCAGCAACCTGACAGCCGTGTGCTGTCTGAAGCGGCACCAGGAACCCCTGTCGCCCCGAGAAGGTTGCGGATTCAGGTTGGGATGGCATTCTTGGGTTTTGCCATTGGTGCGGCTATCGCTTTACTTCGTGAGATTAGACACACCGGGTTCCGCAATGCCAAGAGTCTTGAACGTAAAACCGGGATTAGTGTCATCGGGCAGGTTCCCAAGATTCCGATCAGTCGGCGCGACGGGTTGCTACAGTATTTTACTGAGAGACCCACGTCTGCGGCCGCAGAGGCAATACGAAATCTCAGAACATCTCTCTTGTTGTCCAACATCGACAACCCACCCAAGGTGATCATGTCTACCTCCTCTGTTCCTGGAGAAGGCAAAACAACTCAAGCAATTTGCTTGGCCCAAAACTTGAGAGGGCTCGGAAAATCCGTCCTTCTTGTCGAAGGAGACATCAGGCGACGGACGCTTGCGAAGTACTTTAACACGGCTCCAAAAGGCTCACTTCTCCGCGTCCTTAATTCTGAGATCACGCTGCAGGATGCAGTTGAAAAGGATCCTGAAACAGGCATCAACGTCTTGATGAGCGAACGAAGCAACGCCAATGCCGCTGATATTTTTTCGTCACAGCGATTCCAGCAGTTTTTGGAAAACGCCCGCCAAACCTTTGACTTTGTTATTATTGACACACCTCCGGTTCTCATTGTTCCAGATGCAAGGATCATTGGCCGCCAAGTGGATACAACCATCTATTCTGTAAAGTGGGATGCTACAGGCGAAGAGCAGGTCCGCGAGGGCCTCAACCAGCTCCTATCCGTCGATTGCAACATTAGCGGGCTCGTGCTGTCTCAAATTGATGCAGCTGGCATGAAAAGCTACGGATACGGCAACCAATATGGTGCCTATTCAAGTTACGGAAAAAGCTACTACGACGCCTGAGCTTGCGAACTATGCAAACTTTTTCAAAGAAGACTGCGAGAATTCATTGACCAAACTGTTGCGCTAAGTGGAGATCCTGCGCTCGCTTGCTTCAGAATTTGCCCACATTGCAGTATCATAACTTCCCCCAGAAAAGGCAGGGGGCGCCGTCCCACCTTTGTGTAGATCCGACTTCAACCAATTCAAGCACATCTGTGCTTGAGTGCAAATTCGTGGGAATCGATATGGGGCAACTAAATCTTCCAGAAGCTCAGCGCGCACTTGATCCAGCAGGGAATCCGGTCCCAGGTGCGAAGTGTTACGTCTACCAAGATGATTCCGATGTTCTCATTCGGCTTTTCGAGGACAATTACCTCAATCAGATACAGCCCAACCCAATCAGCGCCGACACCGAAGGTCATTTCCCCGACTGCTTTCTCTTAAATGGATCTTATCGCGTCAGGATCGAGACGCCAAAAGGGACCGTACTCTCCGATACCAACGATGTCGTTGTCACAAGCACGCCAAGCGGAAACGCTAGTGGCTCAGGAATAGATGACCTTAACATAGCATCAGGATTTGCGCGCCTGACAGATCTTATTTCGGACAACAACTTGTCCTATAGCCCCGTCGGGGGTCGACCGCAGATCCAAGCTGGTGAATGCGTGATCGTTTGGAACGGCGGCTTTGTCTATGAGATTGCGCCACAAACCGCTACCGATGCGGACCTGACGACCGCTGGTGGCGTCGGGCTGTATGTCCAAGTCAATAACGAGGGATGCGTGTCGGACCGGCAATTTGGCCACATCTCCAATGATGCGGACCGACTAAACACTGCGATTGCCTGGGCCATTCGGCAACAGAAGGCCGGGAATGGCGTTCCCTGTATCATTGTTCAGGGCGAATACGTAATGGACAAGCCCATCAAGGCGTTCGATTTTAACGGCACGGATTTCCGGTATGTCTCTGTCCATATTGAATCCCCTGCCCCAGGCTATGTGCCCGGGCAGCGCACAACATTCACGTTTACCGGCAAAGACAATCCTGGGATCGTCACGCAAAAGATACGCCAGCTTACGCTCAAGAACATTGCCATTGTTGGCACAGCAAACAACCTGCTGCTCGCAAGCCATAGCGACCTGCTAGAGCGCAACAACTGGTGGAATGTAAACGGGGCCGTCGAAGAGATGCCATATAAGCTCTATGCCGGGATTTGCATTGATCCCTTCTTCAGTGGCATGGCTGCAAACCAAAAGTTCCCGCACTTCGACGGAAGCGGTTCCGAACCTGATCACTACACTGCATCTTCTGGCGCTGGCTCGACGCAAATTCTCATTGAGAGTTGCGATATTCAGGGCTGGGTCGTGGGCGTCATGTGCGCGGCATCCAATGTACAGCTTGGCGACAGTATTACGGTAGAGAAATGCAACCTATCTCATAATCGTTGGCCATTTTTCCTTGGTGAAAGCCAAAACCGTGGTTGCGTCATGATCGATTGCCACGCCAAGGGCTTTGATACGTTAATGGTTGGCGGAAGCGGCTTTGGCGCCGGAACCGGAACATTGGCTTACATCCGTGGAGGCGTCTTTGTTTACGGGCATAGTATCGTGAATGGCGACACCGCCCGTGGAAGCGGCGCTGTGGCGGATGCGTATTTTGAAAACGTTTGGTCCATTGGTCACATAACGGGCGGACAAGGATTCACTTTCAAGGACTCTCAGATCAAACTGATTGATGCTCGCAACGCCAATCTGCCGGATGTAGATGCACATTTGACTGGCAATGGTACCGTCAACTTTTTGGGCGGATACATTGGCAAATACACGAGTGCGCCAAGACGGCTTAAATTCACCCCTAAGACTTACATGGACGGCGTCACTTTCGACAACGTGCCAACCTTCAGAGATTATTCCGCGCCTAATATCGCAAGTATGAACTGCCGGTACACATCCGGAGAGGTCCGCCAAACCTACAATATCTGGCATATGAATGCGGCGTTTAATAATCCCAAGCACGGGCCAGGCGCACGCGTTGTTGTTCAGGATGAAACCTGGTTGGTTGCTTCAGGGTGGGATGCACAATATCTGGGCGGCGGCACCGTAACAGTTAATGGTGATGGCACCGCGACGGTCACTGGACTTTCAGACAATGTCGTTGTTGGTGACGAAATTTCGGTCTTGGACGGATGGATCGGGCTTAACAACCAAGGTGATCCAGACACGCATAGCGGTACGGGTATCGGCTATGTCGAAAGCATATCAAACGGTACCGTCAACTTGACGGCCGTTCCGATCAGCTTCACCAGCGGATCTTACTCTTTCTACATCTGGTCGATGCCATATATTCATCCAGTTGTATTTGGCGATTTGACGCACGGCTCGAACATCATCACCAACATGACATCGGTCACCGGGTGGCGCACAGGGCAGTGGATCAAAGGCGCTGGAATCCCCAAATATTCAAGAGTCCTCTCCGTCTCTGGCAATACGATCACAATCAGTAACTCGGCCACGACAACAGCAACAGACGTCGAAATTTACGATGCCAAACTGACATTGGAATCCAAATTCCTCTCCTCTAGCCCCGTTTCAGGAGTATATCCGGCTGGTTCGTTCATCAGAAACAGTGCGCCCTCACTTGATGGGAACAATATGATATTGACAGGCTGGATCTGCACAAAGGGTGGTATTCCCGGCACTTGGGAGCCAGTCTACCAATCTTCGGTCAGCCTGACCGCCTAAACTCGACGGTACATCCAACTCCTAGTTGTAGAACGCGACGCCAGTGAATTGGAGACGCAGATTGCAACTACCAGACAATTCGGGTCTGCGAGGCGCAGATCGCCGCAGACCCGAGCATCAAGTTTACGTTTCTCTTATGGCTTTCCCATCGGAGTCGTGTGTCCATCACTCTCCCAAACGTCAAAAGCCGCAGGATGCGCCACTGATTAAACTATTGCGCCTATTTTTGGCGCAAGTCAGCTGTATCCAGAGACAGGAACCACGCATAGGTCTGGCGAATGCCCTCTTCCAGGGGGATGGTCGCGCTCCAGCCCATGTCGGCCAGACGGGACACATCCATCAGCTTGCGCGGTGCGCCATCGGGTTTAGAGCTGTCAAACGCCAGTCGGCCCGTAAACCCGGTCACCCGCGCCACGGTTTCGGCCAGTTCGCGGATGGTCACATCCACGCCCGAACCCACGTTGATGTGGCTCAGCATCTCTTGCGTGTTGGCGCCATAGGTGTCCGCGTCCAGATCGGCCACAAACAACGAGGCCGCCGCCATGTCATCCACATGCAGGAACTCGCGCATGGGTGTGCCGCTGCCCCAGATCACCACCTCGTCCAGCCCATCACGGGCGGCCTCGTGGAACCGGCGCATCAGCGCGGGCAGCACATGGCTGTTCTCGGGGTGGAAATTGTCGCCGGGCCCATAAAGGTTCGTGGGCATGACCGAGCGATAGTCGCGCCCATACTGGCGGTTGTAGCTTTCGCACAGCTTGATGCCCGCGATCTTGGCAATGGCATAGGGCTCGTTGGTGGGCTCCAGCGTGCCGGTCAGCAGCGCCTCCTCAGCCATCGGCTGTGCGGCCATCTTGGGATAGATGCAAGACGATCCCAGCTGCAACAGGTGCTGCACGCCCGCCTGATGGGCGGCATGGATCACGTTGCATTCGATCATCAGGTTTTCATAGATGAACTGCGCCGGATAGGAGTTGTTGGCGATGATCCCGCCCACGCGGGCTGCGGCCAGGATCACCTGATCAGGACGCTCGGCAGCCATGAACTCCTGCACGGCGGCCTGGTTGGTCAGATCCAGATCGGCGCTGGTGCGGGTGATCAGCTCCAGCTCTTCGCCCGCGTGCTCTCCGGATTCCTGGCGCGCCTGCAACTGGCGCAGGATCGCGCCCCCCACCATGCCCCGGTGGCCTGCCACATAGACCTTCATCACAGCTTACCCCTCGTGTGAGACCGGCAGATCCATGCCGTGCTCTTTCAGCAATGCGTGACGGCGGGCGGTTTTCAGATCCTCGGCCACCATTTCGGCGCACATTTCCTGCACGGTGATCTCGGGCGTCCA
>NZ_FWFO01000009.1 GCF_900172225.1 Falsiruegeria litorea R37 | reverse complement strand
GCCGTGTTGAACAGCGACGAACGGCGCTTGATGCCGTGCACCTCATAGCCTTTTTCCAGCAGGAACTCTGCCAGATAGGATCCATCCTGTCCGGTCACACCCGTGATAAGCGCCGTCTTTGTCATGTGGTACTGCCTCTTTAACCCGCCCCCGGATCGGGGCCTGTTCAGACTTTGGTCATACCCAGAGCAAGGGCCACTGGCAATGCATCGCCCCTGGTCCCACTACGCTTCCGGCATAGGCCCGCCCGCCCGCGGCTTCAAAGGAAAAGGGGGGCAAAAACGAAAACAGGCCCCGCTTCGGGGCCTGTTTCAAAATTCATCCAATCCATCAGCTGGATCGCAAAAACGATCAGTTGGTGGTGGTGGTGGTGCTGGCGTTGTTGTCATCATCGTCAGCGATAACCGCGATGATGCCGATCACGCCCAGACCGATGGCTGCTGCTGCAACCGGAGCAGCTGCGATCGCGCCGCCCAGACCACCAGCGCCGCCCAGACCCACGGGGGCTGGCTGAGCTTGGGTTACCTGCACGGGCAGATCTTCAGCAACAACAGCGACCGGAGCCATCAATGCGCATGCGGCGATAATTCCTGCAATTTTTTTCATAATCCAGATTCCTTTGACCAAGATGTGACACACGTCTACCGAAACGTTCACGACCTTATTTACATGATACACTTCGGAATTCCAAACGTATTTTTACTTCTGCTTCGTTAATCCGTCAGACGGCGAAACCGCAGATAACCGATGTTGGGTCCGGCCCATTGGCGCGACTGCATTACCACGCCACGACGCTTGTCGACCCAATAATCATTGGTGATTGCCCCCTTTCGCCCCTCACAGCTCTGGCGAATGTGCTGCGTGGTGTGGCGTCGTTCGACGATTTCGATGGTTTCTTGACCCAAGTCAGTCAATTCACAGCCAAAGGCAAAAGGCACCTCGCGGTTGTCGCGAGCAAGAATCATCTGGATGTGCTCGCCCTCATGGCTGGGTCCGGGTTCAGACCCGCTGACCTGAACCGAGCTCGAGAGCAGATCGCCCCAGAACCCTCGCGTCGAAATCAGAACACCATTGCGCATGGCAACCGCAAAATCGTCGGTGGTGCGCCAGACCTGCACCTGGCCCGGCAGATTGTCGCGGGTCTCAAAGTGCTTGATGACATAGGCCACCACATTGCTGCGTTCGACGATCATCTCTTGCACTGGTACATCTAAGCTGTCCAGAAATGCCCGTGTCGGTGCGGGCTGTGCGCCTGTGTCCCGCGCCTGGGTCCGCTTGGCGATGGCCTGCTGACCGGCACGATAGATTTCCACCTGCAGCGGTGCGGGTTCGGGTCCCTCGGCGCAGCCGACCAACACCAAACCGCCCAGCAACAGCCCGGCTGCCCGCATCCATCGCACCATCTGTCCTGCTCCCGTTCTCATTCCCAGAACCTCGGCCATTGATCCGACAGCACGTTGCGATGCGCGCCGCGGACCTGATTGTACAACCGTCCCGGTACATGTACGCGGGCGCCGCCGTCACGCTGAATCGGCCGGATGGTGGTGCCGACTCCGCGCTTGCTGGGGCTGCCCAGGAACCAGGTGACCGGGATACGGAAGCGGATCCCCTTGTCGAACGAGCCTTCACCGAATTCGGCCGCCGAGACATTGGTTCTGGTAAAGAAGCCGCCCACCGACCAGCCATTGTTGAACACCCGGTCGATACCCAGGGTGGCACCGAAATCTCCGGCCAGATAACGCCCGACATCCAACTGTGCCAAAAAGCCGTTTTCAAAGTCGTAATAGGCCGATGCATGGCCCGTGGCGACGCGGTAATCCCGAAACCCGAACAACTGGTCGTAATCGCGCTTGAGCGCATAGTTCGCCTCGACTCCCAGGGCCAAACGACTGTTGACCGGTTTCCACAACAGCTCGGTCGACAATCCACCATAGCCATATTCGAAATACCCCGCCGTCACCCGCGCATAGAGATCCGGTGAAGGTTTCCAATAGCGCGCCAGATACAGCTGGTTCAGCGTGGTACCATATTGCGCATAAAGCACCCGGTCCGTCCGCACCGGCGGCAAGGCCGTGGCCGACGAAGTCCCGCCATCTAGGTTGCCAAAGAGCCGCTGGTTGATACGGCCGGCAATCACCCAGCCCGGCGCGGGCTGATAGCTGCCCCGCAGCGATACGCCCACATCCAGACGGAGGGGCGCTGTAACGTCAAAAAAGCCCGGCGTGAAATAGGGCGCCACCGACCAGCTGGTGTTGGGATAAAGATCTTCGGCCTGAACTGCCGCCTCCGACAGGGGCCGCGGATCGGTAAAGCGGGTTTCCACCAGCATCTGATCCGAAGCGAAATTTTCGAATTCAAGCTGTTCCAGGTCGGACCGGTGGATCACCACCGTCGACAACGGCAAACCCTGCGACACCAGCGTCAGCCGGAAAATCTCGATCGAGGCGGGCAGCACCCGCGTCATCGCCCGCGCCGCACGCCCGATGGCCACCGCGTTTGATCCGTATCGCAGGTTGCGGAATCGCAGCTCGGCGGTTTCAGCCGAGATGTCCAACGCCTCAAGCAGCAGCCCGTCTTCGACCAGCAGCGGGGCCAGCTGGTCGCGCAGATAAGGGGCCACCGCCGCCGTCGAAGCCGTCCATTCGGTCGACCAGGCTACCGGATCGACCTGGGGATCGGGACGCGACTGTACCGGATAAGGGGCCGGCAGGCGCGGCTGCACGTTGGGCTTGTAGGGGCTCAACTGGATCTGAAAGTTCACCCCGATCTCGGAGCCGTAAAGATAATAGGCGCCCACGCGGGTGCGCGGTGTCCACTGATATTCCACACCAAAGTTGAAGGGCGAGCGCCGCTCAAACACCGAGGTGGTCTGAGTCTCGGTCACATAGGCATCCGAGGAATATTCCACCTTGAAGCCCAGCCGGTCATTGGCCTGCCACTCGATCCCGCCAAAGGCGGCAACAGGCCCCCGGAACCACTGGCTGTAGCCCGGATTACCACCCAGATCCCCAGCCGGTCGAGCAGGCCGGTTTCCGGTGCTGCCAAAAGATCCGTACGAGCCGAGCCGCCCCCAGCCCAGACCCGCAGTTACCTTGAGCCGCCCCGGCAAGCGCGAGGTGCCCCAGGCCTGAGTGTTGAAGGTCTTTGTCGCAGCGATGAATTCACCCGCATAGATGCCGGTGCCCGCCAGATCCCGCAGACCCAGGGTCACACTGGGAAAGCGCCGGGTTTCCTTGAACAGGCGCATGCGGACGTCAAAGCTGCGGTCGTAATACGTCGGGAAATTGCCGATGTTCCAATCTTCGACCACGACATAGCGGAACGAGGCCGTCATCCAGTCAAACGGCTGAAAAGCCAGCGTGATCCGGGTCTGGCCGCCAAAGTTCGACACCGTGGTGGCAAACTGCCCCTCGGGCAGCATCTCGGCCGAGGGCATGTCCACGATCCCCGGCATGCCGTAAAAGTTCAGTGTGGTCTGCGGCAGGGGCTCAAGTTTGGGCTCTTCCTGCGCGACCTGCGGGCTCTGCCCGGTCTGCGCCGCCTGGGCGACCTGGTCTGCGGTCGTCTCCGGTGCGTCTTCGGCAAACACGGCACCCGAGCACAGCATCACCAGCCCGCTGACTATTCCCCCAAGCCGCATTTTCAATCCCGTCTTATACTTTCACAACGGACAGAATCCCGTCCGCTCATACCGTCCTGTAATCACTGCTGTAGACCACAGCCGCGCGTGCCAAACAATGCGGCACCACCACAAATAGGGGCCACCGACCGGAGTCTGTGGCCCAAATACAGCATGGATTGCGCTGTGGTTCCGTCCCGGTTCCGAAAGGTTATTCGGCTGCTTTCCGGCTCATTTCGATCTCGCTCAGATAGCGGCTCAGATCGTCGCGCAGATCATCGCGCGCCAGCGCAAAAGCAACAGTGGCCTGCAAAAACCCCGCCTTAGAGCCACAATCGAACCGCTGCCCGCGGAAGCGATAGCCATAGACCGGCGTGCCCTTTTCGATGTCGGCGGCAATGGCGTCAGTCAGCTGAATTTCGCCACCCGCGCCTGACTTGATCTGGTTGAGCGTCTTGAGCACCGAAGGCGCCAGGATATAGCGGCCGATGACCGCCAGATTCGAGGGCGCCTCTTCGGCGGATGGTTTTTCCACCATGCCCTTGGCCGACACGACGCTGCCCATGTCCTCGGCCACATCGAGCACACCATAAGAGCTGGTCTTCTCGGGCGACACCTCCATCGCGGCGACCATGTTGCCGCCGGTTTCGGCATAGGCCTCGACCATCTGCTGCAAACAGGGTTTTTCGGCGGCGATCACATCGTCGGGCAGAACCACCATAAAGGGCTCGTTGCCGATCAGGCGGCGGGCACACCAGACCGCGTGGCCCAGGCCAAGCGCCTTGTGCTGACGGATATAGGCAATGGTGCCGCTGTCCATGTTGGTGGCTTTCAGCGTCTCGAGCAGCTCGGTCTTGCCCTTCTTGCGCAGCTCCTGCTCCAGAACAGGCGAATGGTCGAAATAATCCTCAAGCGCGGATTTCCCGCGCGAGGTGACAAAAATAAACTCCTTGATGCCCGCCGCGCGGGCCTCGTCGATAGCGTATTGCACCAGGGGACGGTCCACCAGGGTCATGATTTCCTTGGGCACCGATTTGGTCGCAGGTAAAAACCGGGTCCCAAGACCGGCAACGGGAAAAATCGCCTTGGTGACTTTGCGTGTCATATGGCTGATCCTCAAAAACTGATTATGTCTGCTCTTATAACGGCGATATCATACCGCCGCCACGATATACGCTTGAATGATTTGGGCAATCAATGATGTTGCAGGGTTCTGACAGGAACCTGATCACAGATCCCCCCCATCGAGCCTTCCTCACACACTCAAACGGCTTGGGTCCTTCCGGGCATGCATCATGGGGCTGGGATGTGACACGATTGCGGCACCAATGCGTTCATTTGCCGGATGTGTTCCGGCAGGCAGCGGGTCATGAAATCATAGCGCTCGACGACGGATGCCCGCGCCGCAGGCCCCAGATGCGCATAGGCGCCCGGATGGGCCAGCACATCGATGACCTGATCCGCAATCGCCTTGGGATCAAAGAAATCCACCAGCAACCCCGTCTCGCCATGGCGCACCGCCTCGCGCACGGGCGCCACATCTGATGCCACCACCGTGGCCTGCATCGCCATCGCCTCCAAAACCGACCAGCTGAGCACGAAGGGCATCGTCAGATAGAGGTGACAGCGGCTCAGCTGCACCACCTGGCAGAAGTTTTCATACGGCAGCCGGCCCAGGAAATGCACGCGGGACCAGTCGACGCTGTCGCCCACCTCCTCCTCCATCTCGCCCCGCAGCCCCTTGGGGTGCTTGCTCTTACGCCCATAAGACACATCGTTGCCGCCCAGGATCAGCACCCGCGCGTTGGGGCGGGCCGCCAGGATATGGGGCAACGCGCGCATGAAGACGTGAAAGCCGCGGGCATGCTCCAGGTTGCGCGCCAGATAGGTGAACACCTCATCCTCGCGCGTCAGCGGGCGGTCCATCCGCCCCAGCGTCAGCGCCACATCCGCGTTGGGGTGCAGACGGTCGGTGCGGATGCCATCGTGGCAGACATACATCTTGTCATGAAAGAGCTCTGGAAAAGCGTCGCGCTGCCAATAGGTGGGTACGTGCCCCATATCCACCGTGTGCAGGTTCATGTTGGGCACCACATTGCGCGCCCGCATCAGATAGGGCGTGTGCTCTGACACCGGCTCTTCGGGATCGAACCCCACCAGCCCGCCGGTCATGTTGTAGTAAAACTCGAAAAATCCCAGGATTGGCACGTCCGGCCACAGATCCTTGAAGAACGTCAGCTCCCCCCAGCCGGTGTGCCCCAGGATCAGATCCGGGCGAAACCCCTCGTCGCGTTCCAGCCTGCGCGCCGCCTCCATCGCGCCAAAGCCGACGCCTGCGGCATTTTCCCAGACCTTGGACAGGCCATAAGCCTTGTCAGCCGCTTTGTGGTGAGGCGTGTAGATGCACGGGGTGACGCCGGCGATCTTGGGTGCCGGGTTGCGTTGGGTCAGAAAGACGATCTGGTGCCCGCCTTGGGCCACCAGCCATTGCACCAGCTCGCGGTATTGACCGGGCATGTTCTGATGCACGATCAGAAGCTTCATGTCAGCAGCCCCGACAGATACCGGCCATAGGCGTTCTTGGCGAACATCTCGGCCCGCGCGCGCAGCTGGTCTGCATCGATCCAGCCCTGTTCAAAGGCGATCTCTTCGGGGCAGCCCGTCTGCAGGCCCTGGCGCTCTTCCAGCGTGCGCACGAAATTGCCCGCATCCAGCAGGCTGGCATGGGTCCCGGTATCAAGCCAGGCATAGCCGCGCCCCATGGTCTCGACGCGCAGCGCGCCTTCCTCCAGATACATCTGCAACAGGTCGGTGATCTCCAGCTCGCCGCGCGGCGACGGCTGCACCCGCCTGGCCCGCTCGGGCGCGGTGCCATCCAGGAAATAAAGCCCGGTCACCGCATAGTTCGAGGGTGGCACATCCGGTTTCTCGATGATCTCACGCGCGCGGCCATCGCCGTCAAACGCCACCACGCCATAGCGTTCCGGATCAGCCACGTGATAGCCAAAGACCGTACCGCCGCTGTCATGGGAATCTGCTGCAGCCATCAGCTTGGGCAGCCCATGACCAAAAAAGATGTTATCGCCCAGAACCAGCGCCGCCGGAGCACCATCCAGAAAATCCTCGGCCAGGATAAAGGCCTGCGCCAACCCATCGGGGCTGGGCTGCACCACATAAGTCAGCGAAATCCCCCATTGGCTGCCATCGCCCAAGGTGCGCTTGAACTGATCCTGATCCTGCGGCGTGGTGATCACACAGATCTCGCGAATGCCCGCCAGCATCAGCACGCTTAAGGGGTAGTAAATCATCGGCTTGTCATAGAGCGGCAAGAGCTGCTTTGAGACAGCCATGGTGATCGGATAAAGCCGCGTACCGCTGCCCCCTGCCAGTATGATCCCCTTGCGATCGCTCATCCCAAAACCTCTTTCACAATATCCCTCAGACCTGCCTGCCAGTTGGGACGCTTAATGCCAAAAACCGCCTCTAATGTGGCGCAATCCAGTCGGGAATTGAGCGGGCGTTTGGCCGGTGTCGGATAATCCGAACTGGGAATGTCCGTGACCGTGCAGGTGATCCCGGCAATGGCAAATGTTTCGCGTGCGAAATCTGCCCAGCTGACATTCGGGGTGCCTGCAAAATGGTAGATCCCCGCCTTGGACGGGTCCGTCGCCAGTTGCCGGGCCATTTCGATGCAAGCCGCCGCAATATCGCGCGCAGGCGTCGGCCCGCCGATCTGATCCGCCACGATGGTCAGCGCATCGCGTTCGGCCCCCAGCCGCAGCATGGTTTTCACAAAATTATGCCCGTGCGCTGAGACCACCCACGACGTGCGCAGGATCGCATAAGCGCCACCCGCCGCCTGCACCAATTGCTCGCCCTTGAGTTTGGAGCGCCCATAAACCCCCAGGGGGCCGGTCGGATCATCCACTTGCCAGGGCTGATCGCCCTCGCCCGAGAACACGTAGTCGGTCGAGATCGTGACAAAGGGGATGCCCAGTTCCGCACAGGCCCGCGCCATGGCACCGGGGGCGTCGCCGTTGATCACGCTGGCCCGCGCCTCATCCTCTTCGGCCTTGTCGACGGCTGTATAAGCTGCCGCATTGATCACCGCATCGGGGCGCCGCGTCGCAATCACTGCCGCACAGGCACCAGGGTCCTCCAGATCCGCCGCCGCCCGGTTCAGACAGGTCACGCCGTCATACACCGCCAATTCCCGCGCCGCCTGCCCCGTCTGACCAAACACCAGAATGTTCACGCGCCCTGCCCTTCATCTTTTTGAAAATACTCTCGCCGTAGGCGACATAAATTGGGTTTTCCCTGAAAACCCAAGCCTCCGGCGGGGATATTTAGGGCAAGAGGAAGAGGGTAGGTCATGCCTTGACCCCCAGCCGTTCGCCAACTCCGTGACGGTCCTGCAGGGCGCGCCACCAGGCCTCGTTGTCCAGATACCAGCGCACGGTCTTCTCCAGCCCCTCTTCGACCGTTACCGAGGGCCGCCAGCCCAGTTCCTCACGGATGCGGGTCGGGTCGATGGCATAGCGCGCATCATGACCGGGGCGGTCGGTGACAAAGGTGATGAGGTCCGCATAGGGTTTTGGCCCGGGCTTCAGCCGATCAAGAATGGCACAGATCGTCTGCACCAGCTCCAGGTTCGAGCGTTCGTTTTCACCGCCGATGTTATAGGAGCGCCCCACCTGCCCGCGCTGCAACACCGTCAGCAGCGCGTCGGCGTGATCCTCGACATAAAGCCAGTCGCGCACGTTGGAGCCATCGCCATAGATCGGCAGCGGCTTGCCTGCGAGCGCGTTCAGGATCACCACCGGGATCAGTTTCTCGGGGAAATGATAGGGTCCGTAGTTGTTCGAGCAATTGGTCAGCACCACCGGCAGGCCATAGGTCTCGGCCCAGGCGCGCACCAGATGATCGCTGGCCGCCTTGGACGCCGAATAGGGCGAGCGGGGATCATAAGCTGTGTCCTCGGTAAACTGGCCGGTGTCGCCGAGCGAGCCATAGACCTCATCGGTCGAGATGTGATGAAACCGAAAGCTATCCGGCTTGCCCTGCCCCACCCAATAGGCGCGGGCGGCTTCGAGCAAAGTGTAAGTGCCATTGATATTGGTCTCGATAAAGGTGCCCGGCCCATCGATTGACCGGTCCACATGGGACTCGGCCGCCAGATGCATGATGGCGTCGGGCTGATGGTCGGTGAATGCCTGATCCATCGCCGCACGGTCGCGAATATCAGCCTCTAAAAAGGTATAATTGGCTCTATCAGCGACACTGGCCACATTGTCCAGACAGGCCGCATAGGTGAGCGCATCAAGGTTCAGAACCTCATGCCCCGCCATCACTGCCTGCCGCACCACAGCCGATCCGATGAACCCGGCCCCGCCGGTTACGATCAAACGCATGGCTTACCCCTCCCACACAAACGGGCTGTCAAAGTCGGCAAGCGTAGGCGCCACCCTGTCCTTGTCCGACAGCACCGGGTCGCCGTCAAAGCCCCAGTCGATGCCGCAGCTGTCCCAGCGGACCGCGCCGTCACACTCGGGCGCATAGTAGTCGGTGCATTTGTAACAGATCTCGGTATTTGGCTCCTTGGTGACAAAGCCATGCAGGAAGCCCTTGGGCACCAGAAGCTGCTTGCCGTTTTCCGCGCTCAGCCCGACCCCCACCCATTGACCATAGGTGGGCGAGCCCTTGCGGATGTCGACCGCCACGTCAAAGAGCGCGCCGCGCCCGCAGCGCACCAGCTTGTCCTGGGCATGGGGTGGCGACTGGAAATGCAGGCCCCGGATGGTGCCTGGCATAGCGGACAGCGAATGGTTGTCCTGCACAAATTCCAGCGTGATCCCTTGATCCGCCATGCGCTGCCTGTTCCAGCTTTCGCTGAAGAACCCGCGCGCGTCGCCAAAACGCTGGGGCGTCAGGATCAGCACCCCTGGCAATGCGGTCTGCTCTACCTGCATCTGCAAATCACCTCGTTCAAAATTGTCCTATCCGGACCTCTACCAAGATGGCCCGGAAGATGTCACCGATCTGTCAGCGGCTGCTGCGTTTTTTTACCCAGCCCAGGAAGGCCGCATCGGGTTTGCGCAGACGGGGGCTGCCGGACCGGGCCCAGACCCCGCGCCATTCCGCCTCGAGCGCATAGACATCCGCCCCCGGCATCAGGCGGCGCGCCTCTTCTACGGCCTCGGCACTGAGCGTCGGTGGCGGGGTGTCGGAACTCACCAACCCGCCGCGCGGGGTGAACCGCATCAGATCGCCGGGTTCCTCGGTCATCTCGTAATCGGGCAGGTGATCCGCCTCGATCATGTCGCGCAGCATCTTGCGGAACACGCGCCGGGGCGAGGCGCTGCCGGATTTTTTCAAAAGCGTGTCGACCGAAACGGTCCACGAGGGCTGCCGCCCGCAGTGCTTGCGCGCCAGCTCATAAATCCGCCGCTCCAGCGGTTTGCGCAGGCGGAAATAATCACGACTAAGGGTGAGAACCGATTTCGACACCACCGCACGAAACAGCCAGTCCGACAGGGTCACCGAAACGCTGGCCATCCGGCCCCCGCGGGATTTGCGCACGATCTCCCAGCTCTCGATCAGGCCAAAGCCGGTGGTCGTCTCTTTGTCGCCCGTCACGATGTTGGTGGTGATCCGGGTGCCCGCGAGCCGTTCGAACGCCTCGCGCAGACGGCGGTAGGCGTCACCGGATGTTTCCCGGTTGGTGGCCACCAGCAGATCATGCGCCTTGAGCTGCAGCGTCCGGCTGACCTGTCGCCCTGCGTTGATCGCCGCCATCAGCTGGCTGATGCAGAATATCAGGATGTCCTTGTCATGGATCGTGGCCAGCCCCTTGACGGATGGGGTCACGGTGATCTCGGTGCCGTTGTGATCGTATTGCAGGATGCGCCGATCCGGACGCGTGGCCAGCGAGAACAGCGGATGCTCCATGCTGGCGAGATCATCCTTGGGGATCGCGTCAAAAATATCGCAGACGAAAAAATCGCCCTGTTGATGGCGGTCCGGCAATAGCCCCCCCGCTGCTGTCACTGCCCTGCTCATTGGCCCTGCCCCGGCTCTTGTCTGCTCGGCCCGTTTGGCGGTCAGTTGTCCGACTCGTTTGGGGCTCGTTTTCTTTCGTGGTTTTAGTAACGCCACCCTAGAGTTATCCACAAGCTCAGACAAGCATCTGACAACGGGGGTTCGGAGTCACTTCATCGGGGGTTCAGAGTCACATTATCGGGGTTTCAGAGTCATCATGATCTGGGAATTTGGAGTTTGAGCATTGAATTAAAATAGTTTTCTTTCGAAAGCAGTGTCCTGTAACTGAAGATAACACACATTTAACACCCTAAAAAAATTTCACCACGCCAGAACTTGCGCTATATTCGCACCACCATCCCCTTATTTTGCTAAGAAAAATCACGCGGCCTGCGCGTTTTCCTTTCATGTGTCGCCTTTTTCGGTATCATGGGGAAAACACAGCACATCGAGCGGATTTCAGACAGGTTCCCCCATGGCCAAGGACAGCACCTCCCTGCCCCCCTATTTCAACATCGACCCCGACGCGGCCCTGGCCGAGTTGGACTTACCCACAGATACGGGCGGCTTTGCCGAGATCGCCGAGGCTTGCACCCGGGGCCGGGCGGACCTGGCCAGCCGAGGTATGGACGAAGAGGGGCGCAAATCCCTGCGCCTGTTTTCAACCTGGGAAATCACCCGCTATCTGATCCCCGTGGCCCAAGCCCATTTCCGCCGCGTGCTGAAACAGAACCCCGAGTTGCCCCAAGGCCAGTCCGAGACCGAGGGCGGCGCCAAGTGGTTCACCCTGGACGAGGTGCTGCGGCTCCGGGCGTTCTTTGGGGCGCAAGGATCCAAGGCCAAGAACTACCTGCCCTATCGGCCCGCCGGACAGCCCGCCAAACTGGTGGCGGTGGCGAACTTCAAGGGCGGCGTTGGCAAGACCTCCACAGCGGCGCATCTGGCCATGTCGGCAGCTCTGGATGGCTACAAGGTGCTGGTGGTGGATCTCGACAGCCAGGGCTCGATGACGTCGATCTTTGGCGGCCGGGTCGAGGATGAGTGGCAAACGGCCTTCCCGCTTCTGGCGCGCCACTACGGCGAGTATCTGCGGATCGAGAACCAACGCCGCCTGGATCGCGGAGACGCGCCACAGCCCCTGGACGAGGCGCTGAGCGCCGCTATGGACATGACCTCGGCAGATGTCATCCAATCCACCCATTGGCCCAACATCGACCTTATCGGCGCGCAGCTGAACCTGTACTGGGCGGAATTCCAGATCCCGGTCTGGCGCATGCAGGCGCGCGGCTGGAAGCTCTGGGACGCGCTCACCGACCGGCTCGAGGCGGATGGGGTGCTGGATGACTATGATCTGGTCTTCATCGATACCCCCCCGGCCCTTGGCTATCTGACCATCAACGGGCTGGCTGCCGCCGACATCCTGCTGGTGCCGATGGGGGCCTCTTTTTTGGAGTTTGACAGCACGGGCCGTTTCTTTGACATGCTGCATTCCACATTCGCCAGCATCGAAGATGGCGAAAACGTCGCCGCGCGTGCTTTGGGACGCCCCGAGATGGGGTTTGAATGGGATGCGGTGCGCACGGTGATCACCCGCTATGACGGCGCGCAGCAGGGCGAACTTTCGGCTCTGATGCAGGTCTATTTGGGCAAAACGCTGTCCCCGCATCGGCAGGATTTCACCGCGCTGATTGGCCAGGCCGGCGAACAGGTGAATGGCATCTACGAGGCCGATTACCGCGATTTCAATCGCGAGACCTATGCGCGCGGTCGCGAAACATTCGACGCCACCTATGCCGCTTTCAAACGCCTGCTTCTGGGTGTCTGGCGGCGCGGTGAGCTCGAAACCCAACAAGCAGCAGAATAACAGACCCTAACAAGGGCTTCCGGAGGAGCAGATATGGCAAAACGCAAACGGCTGACCCCCGCCCAACCCGGGTTTCTGGGCACATCGCAAGCCGCACCTGAAACCAAGGCTATGCCAGTGGGCATGAACGCCCCCATTGCGCAGGTCGCAGGCGAGGCCTCGGCCACCGCAGCCTTGGCCGAGGTGAGCCAGGCGCTGGCGGACGCGCGGTCCGAGGGGCGGATGCTGGAACTGCTGGATCTGGATGCAATCGACGAGCGCCACCTGGTCCGCGACCGCCTGGAACAGAACGAAGAAGAGATGGAGTCGCTGGTCGAAAGCCTGCGCGCGCGTGGCCAGCAGATGCCGGTCGAGGTGGTTGCCCTGCCTGACGCAGCCGGTGGGCGGACCCACGGCCTGATCTCGGGCTGGCGGCGTCTGACCGCGCTAAAGCGGCTCTATAAAGAGACTTCAGACCCGAAATTCGCCAAGGTCCGCGCCATGGTGATCACGCCGGACACGGCGCAGGACGCCTATGTGGCGATGGTCGAAGAAAACGAAATCCGGGTGAACCTGAGCCACTATGAACGCGCCCGCATCGCCGTGCGCGCGATGAAGGAAGAGGTCTATCCGACACAGCGTGCCGCGTTGCAGGGGCTCTTTGCCAATGCGACCCGGTCCAAACGATCAAAGATTGGCACCTTCATGATGCTGGTCGACGCTTTTGACGCGACGCTTTGGTACCCCTCGGCGATCAGCGAAAAGCTGGGGCTCGCCATGGCGCGTGAGATGGTGCGCGACCCAGGGTTCACTGATGCGCTGAAAGAGCGGCTGAAAGAGACCCCGCGCGACAGTGCGGGCGCCGAGATGCGGATCATTGCCCAGGCCCTGGCCGAACGGCAGCCCCCTGCCCCGGCCGCAGACCCAGAGCCTGCGCCGCGCCCCCGTGTGCGCTCGACCGCGCAGAACCCGGCCAAGGGCGAACGCATCGTGACCCAGGTCACGGCAGGCATCGAGATGCGGTTTACCCCGGATCAGAGCCGCATAGAGTTGATGGGTGAAGGCGTCACCGAGGCTTTGGTCGAGCTGATCCAGGACGCGATCCGCCGCGCCTGACGCCTCTCTTCCTCTTGCTGAAAATATCCTGGGGGAGTCGCCCGAATGGGCGACGGGGGCAAAGCCCCCTTCCCCTTATCAGGCTCTAATTGGACTCAATTTGTTTCGCGCGCGAAACGTTTCGTTAGGGATTACCGCCCCACTCCAAGGTACATTTCGAACCCGGCGCGCTTGGCGGATTTCTCGTTGTAGATGTTGCGCAGATCGACCATGCGGGGCGTTTCCATCTTCTTGGCCATCTGCTTGAGGTCCAGCGCTCGGAACTCGTTCCATTCGGTCAGCAACACCACCAGATCGGCGTTGCGCACCGCGTGATAGGGATCGTCCATCCACTTGACCCCGGGCAGCAATTCCTCGCCCTCGGCAAAGCCCTGCGGGTCAACCACGCGGACTTTGGCTCCGCCGCCGATCAGGGCCGGCACGATGGTCAGGCTGGGGGCATCGCGCATGTCGTCGGTGTTGGGTTTGAAGGTCACGCCCAAAACGGCGACGGTCTTGCCGTTGAATGTGCCATCCAGGGCATCGCGCAGCTTTTCGACCATGCGGGTTTTGACCTCGTCATTGACGCGCATGACCGTCTCGGTGATCTGCATCGGAAAGGCATTGTCCTGCCCGATCCGCGCCAGCGCTGCGGTGTCCTTGGGAAAGCACGAGCCGCCATAGCCGGGACCTGCGTGCAGAAATTTGTTGCCGATGCGCCCGTCCATGCCGATCCCGCGTGAGACCTCTTTGACGTCCGCGCCCACCCGCTCGCACAGGCCGGCGATCTCGTTGATGAAGGTGATCTTGGTCGCAAGGAACGCGTTGGCCGCATATTTGATCATCTCGGCGCTTTCCAGATCTGTTGTCAGGATTGGGAAGTCACGTAGATACAAGGGACGGTAGATGTCGGCCATCACCTCACCTGCGCGGTCGTTCTGCACGCCCACGACGACACGGTCGGGGTGCATGAAATCGTCGATGGCCGCCCCTTCGCGCAGGAACTCGGGGTTGCTCGCCACATCGAACTCGGCCTCTGGGTTGGCCTTGAGGATGGTCTGTTTGACCTGCCGGTTGGTGCCGAGCGGTACGGTGGATTTGGTCACCACCACGGTATAGCCGGTCATCGCCTGTGCGATTTCTTGCGCCGCAGCCATCACATAGGTCAGATCCGCATGCCCGTCGCCGCGTCTCGTGGGCGTGCCAACGGCGATGAACACCGCATCAGCCCCGTCCACGGCGGCCGCCAGATCGGTGGTGAAGCTCAACCGCCCCGCCGCCACGTTCTTGGCCATCAACGCCTCGAGCCCCGGCTCATAGATTGGCACCTGGCCTGCCTGCAGCATCTCGATCTTGGTCTCGGCCTTGTCGACGCAGATCACGTCATGGCCAAAGTCCGAAAAACAAACGCCCGAGACCAGCCCCACATAGCCTGTTCCGATCATCGCAATGCGCATCTTGCCTCAATCCTTCTTGTTGTCCGGGCTCGTCGGCGCCCGGCCGTCCTGCTCTGGCCGCACAATCGGCAATCCGGGGCAAGGTTTCAATGGCTTGTGTGGGGGCGGGGGATCATTGCAGTAAGGTGTGCCTGACGGGCGCCATCACGCCTTGTAGTGGCCGGTCTGATGCCAGCGCCAAGCGTCTGCGATCATCTGTTTCATGGTCGAACGCGCAGGCGACCAGCCCAATTCGGCGGCGGCCCGGCTGCTGCCTGACACCAGCTTGGTGCAATCGCCTGCCCGACGCGACCCCATGGAATAGGGCACAGGCCGGTTGGTGATCACCTGTCCCTGGTCAATCACCTCCATCACCGAAAAACCGGTGCCTGTGCCCAGGTTGAAGACGCGGCTGTCCTTGCCCTCTTGCAGCCAGTTCAGACCCAGAACATGGGCATCGACCAGATCGCAGACATGCACATAGTCGCGGATGCAGGTGCCGTCGGGGGTGTCGTAATCCTCTCCGAATACAGTCAGCGCGTCGCGCTTGCCTTCGATGGCGTCCAGCATCAGGGGGATCAGATGTGTCTCGGGGCGGTGAAACTCGCCGACCTCGGCCTCGGGGTCGGCGCCTGCCACATTGAAGTAGCGGAAGATCACCGAGCGCAGCCCGTGGGCGGCCTCAAAATTTGCCAGGATATCCTCGACCGCGCGTTTCGAGGCACCATAGGCGTTCAGCGGCAGCTGCGGGGTGTTTTCGTCCAGGACCACATTGTCGTGGTCGCCATAGGTGGCACAGGTCGACGAGAACACGAATTGCAGGCACCCAGCGGCCACCGCCGCCTCGATCAGGGTCAGCGAGCCGCCCACGTTGTTGGCCCAGTAGTGGCCGGGTTCATGCATGGCCTCGCCGACCTGGCTGAGGGCCGCAAAATGCATGACGGCGGCGGGCTTGTATTTGGCAAAAACCGCGTCCAGTCGGGCCCTGTCGGTCAGGTCGCCCTGTTCAAAGGGGCCGAATTTCACCGCATCCCGCCAGCCGGTGACCAGGTTGTCATAGGTGACGGGCACAAACCCCGCCGACTTGAGCGCTTTGCAGGCATAGGATCCAATGTAGCCTGCGCCGCCAGTCACCAAAATATGTGTCACGTAAGATCTCTCTGAATATTGAATTTGGGGGCGCTGATATCATACGATTTGCAGGGCCTCCAATGTTGAAATGCCTCTAAGCTGGATCGTCGTGGTGATAGCCTTTGTACCATTCGACAAACCGGCGGACACCGGTGTCCACATCGGTGATCATTTCAACATCGGTGAGGTCGCGCAGCAGCGTGGTGTCGGCCCAGGTGGCAGGCACGTCACCGGGCTGCATGGGCAGCATGTTTTTCTGGGCGTCCTTGCCAAGAGCCTTTTCAATGGCGCGGATGAAATCCATCAGGGCCACGGGGCTGTTGTTGCCGATGTTGACGGCGCGAAACGGGGCCACCGGGCTCAGGCTGTCGTGATCACCAACCGGCGTGGTGCCAGGCACCGCATCCCCCAGGGCCACGATCGCACGCACCAGATCGTCGATATAGGTGAAGTCGCGCCGCATCTCGCCGTTGTTGTAGACGTCGATTGCCTCGCTTTGCAGGATGGCGCGGGTGAATTTGAAATAGGCCATGTCGGGCCGACCCCAGGGGCCATAGACGGTGAAGAACCGGAACATGGTGACGGGCAGCCCATAGAGGTGGGCATAGGAATGGGCCATCGCCTCGTTTGCCTTTTTGGTGGCGGCATAGAACGACATCTGCGTGTCGACCTTATCCGTTTCGCGATAGGGCATTTCGGTGTTGGCGCCATAGACCGAGCTGGTCGAGGCCAAAAGCATATGTTCCGGCGGATGGGCGCGGGCGGCCTCGAGCAGCTCGTAAGTGCCGATCAGGTTGGCCTGCAGGTAATCGCGCGGCGCGTCGATGGAATGGCGCACGCCGGCCTGGGCGGCCAGGTGGATGACCCGCGTCGGTCGATGGGTGGCAAACAGATCCATCAGGCGACCGGGATCTTCGAGCTTGCCGATCTCGGCGGAAAACCCGGGGCGTGGGGTCAGCTGGTTCAGCCGGGCCTGTTTCAGGGCAGGGTCGTAGTAGGGGTTCAGACTGTCCAGGCCAACAACGTGCCAGCCCGCATCAAGCAGCGCATGGGCCACATGCGAGCCGATAAAGCCCGCCACACCGGTGATCAGGGCAACAGGGGCAGAGGCGGTCACGGGATCAGTCACGGGATCAGTCACGGGGGCAGGGGTCCGACTAAGAATAAAGCTATCTTTCCTTAAGACAGATCTCCTCGCCAGCCCAGAGGCAATTCCACCCCGGGAAGGGCATGGGCGGCTTGGGCTGTGTCTTGGCAAGGGGGGGATTATTGGCTAGGAGTTTGGCGACCCGGAACAGCCCTTATTGAAGACATTTTATCATGACACTTGCCCTGATTATCCTTGCCGCTGGCAAGGGCACCCGCATGCGCTCGGACCTACCCAAAGTGCTCCATCCCATTGCCGGTGCGCCACTGGTGGTGCATGCAATGGAAGCAGGCAAACCGCTGTCGCCTGAACGCTGCGTGGTGGTGGCTGGTCACGGCGCTGATCTGGTGCGCAAGCGTGTATTGGCCCATGATCCGACAGCCGAGATCGTGTTGCAGACCGAACAGTTGGGCACGGCTCATGCGGTGGATCAGGCGCGTGCAGCGCTTGAGGGTTTCGAGGGCGACGCCATCGTGCTTTATGGCGATACGCCCTTTGTTAGTGCCGAAACCTTAGGCGATATTCAGGCCGCCCGCGCCAGTGGCGCCGATGTGGTGGTCCTGGGGTTCGAGGCTGCCGTGCCCGGCAAATACGGTCGTCTGGTCGTCGAAGGGGATCGCCTGGCTCGCATCGTCGAGGCCAAGGATGCAACGCCTGCCGAGCTGGACATCACCCTGTGCAACTCGGGCGTGGTCTGTGCCGACAGCGCCACGCTGTTTGATTTGATTTCCAAGGTGGGCAATGACAACGCCAGCGGTGAATATTACCTGACGGATATTGTCGACATCGCCAATGCCGATGGCAAACGCTGTGTCGCGGTGACCTGTGACGAGGCCGAGACGCTTGGTGTCAACTCGCGCGTGGATCTGGCTGCGGCCGAAGCGGTGTTCCAGACCAGCCGCCGCCGTCAGGCTATGGAGGAGGGGGCCACGCTGGTGGCGCCCGAAACCGTGCATTTCGCCTATGACACCAAGCTGGGCCGCGATGTGCTGGTTGAACCCAATGTGGTCTTTGGCCCGGGTGTGGTGGTCGAAGACGGCGTCGAGCTGCGCGCGTTCAGCCATCTTGAGGGCTGCCATGTGGGGCAGGGGAGCATCGTGGGTCCCTACGCCCGTTTGCGTCCCGGCAGCGATCTGGCCGAGGGCGTCAAGATTGGCAACTTTGTCGAGACCAAGAACGCGGTTTTGGCCAAGGGCGCCAAGGTCAACCACCTGTCCTATATCGGGGACGCCTCGGTCGGGGCTGAGGCCAATATTGGTGCGGGTACGATCACCTGCAACTATGACGGGGTTCTGAAACATCACACGGAAATCGGCGAAAACGCCTTTATAGGGTCGAATTCTGCCCTGGTGGCCCCGGTCAAGATCGGCGCCAGAGCGTTGGTCGGGGCTGGATCGGTCATCAGCCGCGATGTCCCGGACGAGGCACTGGCGATGACCCGCGCCAAGCAAGAGGTCAAACCCGGTCTGGCCGCCAAGCTGCGCGCGCGGCTGCTCGAGCTCAAGGCCAGCCGCAAAAAGTAAGACGACCCGCTCAAAGAAAATCCCCGCCACGTCAAAGACAGGCGGGGATATGTGGCTCTAATTCAGGTATATTTGACCTATCAGGCCTCTTTGATCGATTGCGTTGCGGCCACCAGCGTGATGGTGCCTGCCGTGTGATTGGGTTGGGGCACCTTTAGTTCCTTGACCCCGGATGTGACCCCGGATGTGATCGCCTGTTGCGTGGCCAGGGGGTCGGCTGCGACCGAGATGCCGGCAAACCAGACCTTGTGGTTCGCGCCAGTGTCAGGATAGCCGCTGATGCCACCGCTGACGTTGGTCTGATTGGGCAACCAGAAGGGCTGGGCATAGACGGTGCCCGGGGCAAAGTTGAGGGCTGCGTTTGTCCCCGAAGTATCGATGCCACCAATGTATCCGGTCGTGTGGTACCATTTGTCGGTCTGAGGCACATGCAGGCCGTTGTAGAAGGCGTATTTGTAAGTGCTGCCGCTCGAGCAATTGGCAAGGCGTGTGCCTGCCGGCCAGGTGCCCGAGGCGTGATCGGGATTGCCCATCGAGGCCGGGAGCGGCTTGTTAAGGGTGATGACGTTGGTGGACTTGTTGATCTGTCCCAGATCGAACAGATCCGTGGCAAGCACACGGCTGTAATACGGGTAGGTGTAGCCGCCGCTGTTCTTGTAGCCAAAGATGATCAGGCCGCGATAATAGGCGGGAGATTGGCTTTCATTCCATCCGGCGGCATTGGTGAGTTGAACCGTGGTGTCGCCAGGGGTCAGCGGTGCGGCCAGCGTGGTCAGACTGTCGACGCCCCCATGTTTGTAGCGCATGTGGTTGTTGGAATAAATGATGTTGCGGTCCGCATCCAGGCAGATCAGGCCCATGTATTGGGCATGGCGTTCGCCGTTGGCAAAGGCGGACCAATCGCCGCTGACGCTTTCCTGGCGCAGGTATGAATTCAGCCGATAGACTTGATTGGGGTCTACTGCGACCAGTTCCGACATGGTTGCGGGGCCTGCATGGTGGCCCTTGAACTGGACGCTGGCGGGCAGGTTGGGCGACGTTGTGGCGTCATAGCTGAAGGCCGAAGGGAAATTATAGGCATTGCCCAGCAGGCAGGTGCCATTGGCCACCAGGCCATCCCCTTTTGCGATCATGTAATTGGTGGTCAGCAGGGCGCCGCTGCCAAATTCGGATGGGGCCAGCCCGCTGGCGCCGGATGGAAAGCTGACTGTACCAGTATCCTTGTCGGCCACGATGGCCTGTTTGAAGGTGGTGCCATCGCCGCTGACCTTGATCTCAAAATCATCTGAGCCGGTTGTGCCCATTTCGGCCCGCCCCGACCAATTCGTCTGAAACAGCAGGCTGGCGGTGTCGGCGGCGGCGGCTTTGTTCAGCTTGAGCTGATGGCCCGCGCCTGCATGGCTGAGCAGTGTGGCCGGACCTGAGACCGCCAGCGGGTTGCCGGCGTCCGCCGTGGTGCCAACCCCCACCTGCGTCAGGTTCTGAAAATCAGGGGGGCTGACCGCCTTGACCCAATCGGTGCCATCAAAGGCCAGAAGCTCCTGGGCGTCTTCATCCCAGGCGATCCAGCCACCCTCGGCCGGGTAAAAGGCCCAAGATGTGTCTTCGAACACCGCCAGCTCGCGGCTGTGTCCGGACCAGGCGCCGTCAGCGCCGATGGGCAGGATGTAGCGCGCGCCATCGTCAGGTGTTGCAGGCGGCGTGGTGATCGAAGCCGAGGTGACGGACAGTTGCACCAGCGCATCCAGACGCCGCATGCCCTCGTTATGGGTGACATGCTTCTGGGCTTGCGATGGCTGGATGTAGGGCAGGGACAAATTAGGTGAAACAGGCATGAAACCCCCCGTTGAATGGAACGGGGGGCAGAATTAGGCCAAATCACTTTATGGCTGGTGTGAGCACCGTACGTTGCGCGCCCCGGGGACATCCCCGGGCACGCATGTCAGGATCAGTTGTCGTAATAGGCGCTATAGGCCCCATGGCTGTCGCCATAGCCGTATTGCTTCATGCCCTTGACGTTGATCTGACCCAGCACCAGGCCGGTGACCTTGACGTTCACCGTCTCGAAAGATTTCAGACCCTCGCTGACTTGACGATGCGTGGTCTTGTCCCAGCGGACGGTGTACAGGATCGCATCCACCGACTGGCCGATCACACGGGCATCGGGCACCGCCAGAACGGGCGGGGTGTCGATGATGATGTAGTCGTATTTCTTGCGGATCTCGTCCATGAACTCGCGGAACCGTGCCGAGGAATAGAGGTCGGCGGCATTGGTGCCGGACTTCTCGCCGATCAGGATGTCCACGTTCATGGTGGGCTCGTGCACCACGGTTTCCTCAAGCGTGCGGTCGCCGGCCAGGACCGAGATCAACCCGCGCCGTTCCTTGATGTCGAAGTATTCCGAGAAGACGCGGCGGCGAATGTCGCCTTCGATCAGCAGCACCTTCTTGCCCAAGCCGGACAGGTTCTGCGACAGAGCCAGAGACTGTGTGGTCTTGCCCTCGCCAGGGATCGACGAGGTCGACATGATGATCTGCGGCGGGTTGTCGATGTTGGACAGCAGGACCGAGGTGCGCATGTTGCGGATCGCTTCGGCTGCAGCCGAGGTGGGTTTTTCGACCAGATATTGCAGTACGTTCTTGCGGCGGCGGGCGCTGATCGCTGGGATCTGGCCCAGAACCGGATAACCGGTATAGCTTTCCAGGTCTTCGGCCGCGCGGAAGGTGGTCTGTGTGAACTCGCGCAGCAGTACAAGGCTGCCGCCAACAAACGTGCCCATGATTATGGATAGGGCCACGATGATCATTTTACGCGGGGCGGATGGGCCCAGGGGGACAACGGCCTGCGACAGGATGCGGGCATCAGCCTGCTGGATGCCCTGTTGCACGCTGGTTTCTTTCAGGCGCGACAGGAAATACTCATAGATCAGTTTGCTGGCCTCGGCCTCGCGTTCAAGCTGACGCAATTCGACCAGATCGATCGACTGAAGCCGGATCTGCTCACGCTGATCTACAATGGTGGCCTCAAGCGCCGATATCTGGTTGGATACGCGGCTCTGTTCCAGCTCGGCCCGTTCCTGAACTTGCTGAAAACGCGCATCGAACGTGGTGCGATCTGCGTCCGGGTCATCCTTGATCTGGGTGTAGATGCGGGTCAGCGTTCGGTCCGCGGCGGCTTCGGCCATCTGCTTGAGGTCCTGGCTATCGTATGCCAGCTCAATTTCCTTGACCCGCAGTCGGGCGTTCACTTCGGTTTCCCTGGCTTCTCCAAGCCGGTCGCGGAGTTCCTTGATCTGCCGGTTCTGCTGGGCCAGGTCTTCGGGGCTGACCAGGTCGGTGGAGGCGTTGAAATCTTTGGCGGCAGCCTCGGCCTGCTCAAGCTCGACCTGAAGGTGGCTGACCCGGTCCGTCAACCAGGTGGTGGCCTGCTCGGTCGCTTCGAACTTGGTCTCAAGCTGATCCAGGATGTAGAGTTCGGCCAATGTGTTGGCGATCAGGGCCGATTTTTCGGGGTCTTCGGTTTGTGCGGTGATGGCAAAGACATAGCTTTGGCGCACGTTGATGACCGAGATCTTGGCCAGAAGGACATCGATGATCGAATCCAGGATTGCGCGGTCCGACAGGGATGGCGGAGGGGAGGTGTCGGTTGCCACAAAGCTCGTGACATAACCGATCAATGCGCCGAGCGAGAATTTGCTTGGCGGCTGCAGGGTGGAGTTGAATTCTGGATCGTCGACCAGGTTGAGCTGGACGGCCAGCTTGTCTAGCAGCCCGCGAGAGCGCAGCACTTCGACTTCGGTGTTGATGGTGATTTGGTCACCGCCCAATCCGGAAACGACGCTTTCCAGGTCGACAACCTGTTCCTGGCGGCTTTCCAAGGCAACCACCGAGCTGGCTGTGTAGGTCGGTGTGGCCATAACAAAGGCGTAGTAGACGCCAAACGCCGACATGATGAAGGCACAAAATGCGATGAAAAACTTGCCCCGCCACAATGTGCGGAAAATTTTTGACAGATCGATGTCGTCGCTGCCTGCTGCGGTCGCGGGGGCCTGCGTCGGGGCCTGTACCGTAGTGGAACTGAATTTTGGAAGCGATGTCATATTCAATCTCAAAAGTTAAAGTCGTGTCGAACCTGCTTCCCATACTGGCCCGACAATGGCAATTGCGGATTTCTAGCATCCTGGGGTGTGTGCCCCCAATGCGTAGAACACTCATTTCTCTGGTTTTCTTTTATCAAACCGAGTAGACGTACCCAGAGTTGAACATTTTTGATCTGAAGTTTCCGATGCTACATTCCAATTTGCACGATCTGCCGCGGGGGCTGAAACGCCTCATCTTTTTTGTGACTGACACCGCGTTGATTCCGATCAGCCTTTATATTGCAAGCGCCCTGCGATACGGCAGCGCCCTCCCTGATATGCAAGGTCGGATGAGCCTGTTTTTGGCGATCACGCTGCTGGGAATGGGGCTGATTGCTTTCTTCCGATTGCCGCAAATCAAGCTGGATGCCTTTGAAAATCGGGCGGTCATTCAGATCGGTCTGGTGGCGGTCATGCTGTCCTTTCTTGCGATGGTGTGCAGCTACATGCTGGGCAACGCGGGGCCACGATCGGTGCCGCTGATCTTTGGGTCGGTCTTCTTCCTGTCGTCTCTGGCGGTGCGCATGGCTGGGCTGTGCCTGCTCAACTACCTTTATGATCGCAGCAGCGACCGCGAGGCCGTGCTGATCTATGGCGCCGGTGCTGCTGGCATTCAGCTGGCTTCGGCCCTGACCCGCTCGCGCGAGGCGCGCCCTGTGGGTTTCATCGACGACAATCCGAACCTGCATGGGCTTATGGTCGCAGGCTTGCCTGTTTGTGCCCGGGCCAAGATCAACCTGATGATGGCCAAGCACGATGTGAAGCGCATCTTGTTGGCGATTCCCTCGGCCACGGCGGTCCGCCAGGCAGAGCTGCTGACGATCCTGTCGGGTTATGACGCCGAGGTGCAAGTGCTGCCCTCTTACGTGGATCTGATGGCGGGTCGCGGGCTTGAGGGCAAGCTGCGCACGGTGACCCCGGATGAACTTTTGGGCCGGGACAAGGTGGATCTGGACATCCCCGAGATCGCCAAGACCTATGCCGGACGCGTTGTCATGGTGACAGGGGCCGGTGGGTCCATCGGATCGGAACTGTGCCGCCAGCTGATCAACTGTGCGCCTGCGCGCATCGTTCTGTTTGAACAGAGCGAGTTCCAGCTTTATTCGATCGACCGCGAATTGCGCCCCTTGGCCAAGGCTGCGGGCATTCCGGTCACAACCCGTTTGGGTTCGGTCACCAACAAGGCGCGCGTCTCGGGTGTGATCGCTGAAGAAGTCGTCGAGATCATCCTGCACGCGGCGGCCTACAAGCATGTGCCGCTGGTCGAAGACAACGAGCTGGAAGGCGCGCGCAACAACGTGCTGGGTACGCAAGTTGTGGCCGAAGCCGCAGCCGAGGCCGAGATCGAGCGCTTCATCCTGATTTCCACCGATAAGGCGGTGCGCCCGACCAACGTCATGGGCGCCTCGAAACGGATGGCGGAACTGGTGGTGCAGGATTTGCAGTCTCGCAGCACGGTCACGAAATTCGCCATGGTGCGCTTTGGCAATGTTCTGGGCTCGTCCGGCTCGGTGTTGCCGCTGTTTCAGAAACAGATCGAGGCTGGCGGCCCGGTTACCGTGACCCATGCCAATGTTACGCGCTTTTTCATGACCATCCCCGAAGCCGCCCGTCTGGTGCTGCTGGCGGGTGCCTATGCGCGGGGCGGGGACGTCTTTGTGCTGGACATGGGCAAGCCGCAAAAGATCATCGACATCGCGCGCCGCATGATCGAGCTGTCGGGGCGCACCGTGCGCGATGAGCAGACCGGACAGGGCGACATTGCCATCGAAATCACCGGCTTGCGTCCGGGTGAAAAGCTCTATGAAGAGCTGCTGATCGACGATGACAGCCTGGTGCCGACGCCGCATGAAAAGATCCTGCGCGCCGAGGAAAGCAAACTGTCCCAGATCGAGGTCGTGGCCATGGTGCGCGAGCTGCAGAACTGCATCGCCGAAGCTGACACCCAGCGTCTGCGGGATCTGATTGCCACCCGGGTCGAGGGTTATCACATCCAGGAGCTCGAAGCCTCGCAGGCGGGTTAACGCCTCCCCCTCTTTCTCGTTCCGAGTATTTGCCTTTGACCGGGCGAATTGTTGCAGTCTTTCTTACAAAGTTTGCCTGATTTGGTGGCAGGCCTGCCTGATCGGGCGGGCCGCTGTTTGGGTGTGCCTTGAAACCAATAGACGGGATTATGGAACTTTGATACAAGCCCGTTAAAACGATCTGAGGGAATAAATTTTCATGTTGGATTCAATCACTTGGTGTACCAACTGCCTGAATATGTCGACGCGACCCCGTATTGCTTTCGATGACCGCGGTTGGTGCAACGCCTGCCAGTGGATGGAAGAGAAAAAGACACTGGATTGGGACTCGCGTCAAAAAGAGCTCGAGGAACTGCTGCAAAAGTACAAATCCACCGATGGCGGATTTGACTGTCTGGTTCCGGTCAGCGGCGGCAAAGACGGATCCTATGTGGCGCATCAGCTCAAGCACGTCTACGGGATGAACCCGTTGGCGGTGACCATCCGCCCGGCGCTGTCGCTGGAGTTGGGGGATCAGAACCTCAGCAATTTCATCAATTCCGGCTACAACCACATTCACGTCTCGCCCGACGCCGAGGTCATGCGCCGGTTCAACCGCTATGGCTTCATCGAAAAGGGCTTCCCTTACTACGGCTGGCTGACGACCATTCTGTCGTCGGTGATCCGCGTGGCGCTGAACTTTGACATTCCGCTGATTTTTTACGGCGAGGATGGCGAGGTCGAATATGGCGGGTCGACGGAATCCAAGAACCGCGCCCTGTTCGATATCGAATACATGAAGCGGGTCTACCTGGAAGGTGGCTATGAAAAGGTTCTCAACCTCTTCGATGACATCGATCCGGCAGATCTGTATTTCTGGCAATTCCCCAAGGATGACGCTCTGGAAGGGCGTGATCTGTACCTGACCCACTGGTCCTACTTTGAACCGTGGGATTCCTATCGCAACTATCTGGTGGCCAAGGAACACTGTGGCCTCAAGGAACAGGACGAAGGCAACCAGGGTACCTTCACCAACTTTGCCCAGAACGATCAGGCGCTTTATGCGCTGCATGCCTATCTGATGTACCTCAAGTTCGGGTTTGGCCGTGCCACCCAGGACGCGGGCATCGAAATCCGCCGCGGCGCTATGACGCGCGAGCAGGCGGTGAACCTGGTGCGTATGTATGACGGGCACTATCCGGAAGAGTTCATCGACATGTATCTGGAATACTATGAGATGACCAAGGAAGAGTTCGACGCCGTGCTGGACAAATGGGCCAACACAGAGCTGTTCGAAAAGGTGGACGGTATCTGGACCCCCAAATTCATGGTCACCTGACATGACGGTTGTCAGCATCGTCGATTACGGCGTCGGAAACCTGCGGTCTGTCATCAATGCGCTTGAACACATTGGTGCCCAGGCTGAACTGGTTTCCGATCCGGCTGCCTTGCGCAAGTCCGGCAAACTGCTCTTGCCCGGAGTGGGTTCTTATCGCATCGCGATGGAGCAGTTTCAGGCCAGCGGTCTTGCTGACACTTTGATGGAGCGCGTGACCCAGGATCAGATCCCCATGTTGGGGATCTGTGTGGGCATGCAGCTGATGACCGAGCACGGGACCGAGGACGGCGGCGCGCCGGGCCTGGGTCTGGTGCCCGGGGTGATCGACAAGTTCGATGCCGACACCATGAAGGCCAAGGGGCTGAAAGTGCCCCATGTCGGGTTCAACACGGTTCGGCCCAAATCGGGTTCGCTTTTGTTCAAGGATCTGGGCGACGGGATCGACGTCTATTTCACCCACAGCTTCCGGCTGGCCTCGACCGGCGACGATCATGTGGGGGCCTTGTGCAACTATGGCGTGGATTTTGTCGCAGCCGTTGAACACGAGCATGTGGTCGCCACGCAGTTCCACCCCGAGAAAAGCCAGGCAAACGGGCTGGCGATCCTTCGCAATTTTATGGACAACTTCTGATGCTGAAAAAGCGGCTGATCTTCACTCTTTTGTATTCAAAGGGGAGTTTTATGTTGAGCCGCAATTTCCGCCTGCAGCGGGTGGGAAACGCGGATTGGCTGAACCGGAACTACAATTTCAGCACCATCGCCACTTCGATCGACGAGTTGATCATTCTCAACACCGAACGTGCCGATGACGGCACCCCGCTGTCGCATCAGAAATTTCTGAGTGACGTCGAAAAGGTGACCAAAGGCTGCTTCATGCCTTTGGCTTTGGGGGGCGGGCTGACCTCGGTCGATCAGATCCCCCAGTTGATGCAAAGCGGCGCGGACAAGATCGTGGTCAATACGGCGCTGTTTCGCAACGCCGAGTTTGTCCGCGCGGCCGTGGCGAAATATGGCAGCCAATGCGTCGTGGCCTCGATCGATTATCGCCACAGCCAGGACGGGTTCGAAATCTATACCGCCTGTGGCAGCGAACGTGTCGAAGGTGAGTTCACCGATCTGCTGGCCTATGTGGCCGATCTGGGCGTGGGCGAGATCTATCTCAACTCCATGGACAAGGACGGCACTGGCCAGGGCTATTGGATGGATGTGCTGGATCAGATCAGCGCAATTGAACACCTGCCGGTCATCATGGCCGGGGGGGCGGGCAATTTCGAACATCTGATGGAAGGGCTGGGCAGCGCCAACATCGATGCTGTGGCCACCGCCAATCTGTTCAACTTTGTCGGGGACGGCTTGCCCAAAGCGCGCGAAAAGCTGCTGGCGCATGACCAGAACCTTGCCCGCTGGTAGCGGCTCTAATTTGGTGTTTTCCCCGTGACTGGGGGTATTTGAAATTTATTGGGATGACATGGTGATGAAAGATCAGCTCGTTCAACAGAGCACATCCATCAGGAACGTGATGCAGCAGCTTGAAGCTGCCAGCACGAAGATCGTTGTTGTTGTGGACGCGGCAGGTCATGTGATCCGAACCTTGACGGACGGCGACCTGCGCCGCGGACTGTTGCAAGGCGCCACGATGGATGCGCCTGTGGACGATTTGGCTGCCCCGCCTGCGCCACCGGTCACGGCCCTGGTCGGCAGCAGCGATCAGGATATCAGCGACCTTTTTGCCCGCACCCAGGTCAACAGCATTGTGCTGGTCGATGAGGCAGGTCAGCCGGTGGGGATCGAAGAGGCCGCGCATGTGCATGATCGCATCCTGCTGTCGCCGCCGCATCTGGGCGATGCCGAAGCGGGCTTTGTCGAAAAAAGCTTTGCCGACAACTGGATCGCGCCTGCGGGCCCCAACATTGATGCCTTCGAGGTGGCTCTGGCGCAAGAGGGGGGGCGCACCCATGCCCTGGCGCTGTCTTCGGGCACGGCGGGTCTGCATCTGGCCTTGCGGGTGCTGGAAATCCAGCCGCAGGACCGGATCTATGTCTCGGATCTGACCTTTGTCGCCTCGCTGCAGCCGATCCTTTATGAACATGCACAGCCGGTGCTGATCGACAGTGAACCGGACACCTGGAACATGTCCCCGCAGGCCCTGGCCAGCCGGTTGGAAAAAGACGCAAAGCTGGGACAGCTGCCCGCCGCAATCGTGGTGGTGCACCTTTACGGCCAATCTGCCAAGCTGGATGAGATTTGCGCGCTGGCCCAAACCTATGACATTCCGGTCATCGAAGACGCCGCCGAAAGCCTGGGCGCCCAGTATCGCGGCCGTCCCAGCGGTGCGCATGGGTTGCTGTCGGTCTATTCCTTCAACGGCAACAAGATCATCACCACCTCGGGTGGGGGGGCGCTGGTGTCCGATGACACAGGGCTGATCGACAAGGCACGCAAACTGTCGACCCAAGGTCGTGACGCGGCTGAGCATTACCAACATTCCGAAGTGGCCTATAACTATCGCATGTCCAATGTTCTGGCCGGGATCGGTCGGGGACAGCTTGCGGTTCTGGGCGACCGGGTCGCGCGTCGTCGCGAGATCTATGAGATCTACAAGGCCGGATTCCAGTCGCTGCAAGGCGTCTCGTTTCAGGCTGATGCGCCGGGCTCGGTGGGCTCGCGCTGGTTGACGGTTCTGCGCTTTGACCCCGATCAGGTCGACGTGCACCCCTATCAGATCATGCGTCATCTGGGGCGGTTGGGGATCGAAACTCGCCCGGCGTGGAAACCCATGAGCATGCAGCCACTGTGCGCAGGCTATGAGTTTGAACCCCACAGCCCGACCGAGCCTGTATCCGGCAAACTGTTCATGCAGTCGCTGTGCCTGCCTTCGGGCAGCGCAATGTCGCGCAGCAGCCAGGACCGGATCATCAACGCCATTTGCGATATCATTTCAGGAGCGTAAAGACATGTGCGGTATCTTTGGAAGCTTCGGCTATGATGGCACACAGCTGTCGGATGATGTGATTGCCCAGGTGTCGGGGGCGATCCGCCACCGGGGCCCGGATGCAAACGGCTATTATTCGGATGATCGGGTGGTGTTGGGCAATACCCGTCTGGCCATTCTCGACCTCAGCACGGCCAGCGATCAGCCGCTTTATTCGGATGACCGCGACATCGTGGTGGTTCAGAACGGCGAGATCTACAATTACATCGAACTGCGCGAAGAGCTGCGCCGGCTTGGCGCGCGCTTTGACAGCGAAGGCGACACCGAGGTTCTGTTGCGCGCCTTTGAACAGTGGGGCCCCGATTTCGTCACCCGGCTCAACGGCATGTTCGCCATCGCCGTGTTTGAGAAAAAGCACCAGAAACTGTGGCTCTACCGCGACCGTTTGGGGGTCAAACCGCTTTACCTGGCGGGCGGCGAGAATGGCGAGCGTCTGTGGTTTGCTTCGGAAATCAAGGCGATCCTGGCCAACGGCAACAGCTATACCCCCGATCTGGATGCTTTTGCCCAGTTCTTTGCGCTCAACTACATCCCGCAGCCCTCGACCGCTTTTGCCGGCATCCGCCACCTGCCGCCCGGACACCGGGCCGAGATTTCGGCAGACAAGGGCGTGCAGATCACCCGCTATTGGGATCTGGCCGATGTGGCCGAGCAAACGGACATGAGCGAGGCCGACGGTCAGGCCGGGTTGGTGCGTATTCTCGATGATGCGACCCGGATTCGGATGCGCTCGGATGCGCCTTTTGGGGCGTTTTTGTCCGGCGGGCTCGACAGCAGCTCGGTCGTGGCCTTCATGAGCATGTATCAGACCGCCCCGGTTCGCACCTTTTCCATCGGCTTTGATGATCCGCGCTTTGACGAAACACGCTATGCCCGGATGGCAGCCAAGCGGTTTGGAACGCTGCACGAAATGGGCACCCTGACCCATGATTCCTACACCATGTGGCCCCGGTTCATCTGGCACTGCGACCAACCCCATGGCGATGTCTCGTTCATGCCCACTGACCGGGTTGCATCCCTGGCGGCGCGCGACGTCAAGATGGTGCTGACGGGCGACGGCGCGGACGAGCTGTTTGCGGGGTACGAAAAATACCTTGATCTGTTCCCGAACGGTCAGACCGATCATCTGGGCGCGAATTGGGAAGACGATTTTGTCCGCAGCTCGGGCCTGTTGGTGGGCTCGCAGGCGGATGATCTTTTGGCCGGCCCCCTGAAAGAGGCGTTCAAGGACACCGATCCCTATCGGGCCCTGTCCAGCGAAATACGCCGGGCCGATCACCTGGATCCGATCAACCGGGTGCTGTTTGCGGAAACCACGACCCTGCTGCCGGGCAACAACCTGGTCAAACCCGACCGGATGGCGATGGCCAACTCGGTCGAGGTGCGCTCGCCCTTCCTGGATTACCGGATGGCGGAATTTGCCTTCTCCATGCCCGGTGCGCTCAAGCTTAAGGGCGGCGAGACCAAGGCACTGTACAAGCGGGCCGTGGAACCCTTCCTGGGCAGCGAGCTGACCTATCGACGCAAGCAGATGTTCACCGTGCCGGTTGGCGAATGGCTGCGTCAGGCATTGGCAGGCTACACCCGCGACATGCTGCTGGATGGCCGTCTTGAGGCGCGTGGCCTGTTTGACATGGACACCATCGACGCCATGCTGACCCAGCACATTGCGGGAACCGCGAATTTCACCCGCCAGTTGCGGGCGCTGATTTCGGTTGAAACCTGGTTCCGCCTGTTTGTGGACCGGGATGCAGATGTTCTGGAGCAGGCGGGTCAGGCCCCAGTCTGATACGCTCTCGCGCTTGTTTTTCCCTGATTAGACCATTGGATTTGAGGCCCACATGCAGTTTTTGATGATCGTCGACGATCCCGACATCGCCCGCTACGCCAGTGAAAATGGTGTGGACCGGTTGTTTGTGGATCTGGAATACATCGGCAAGGATGTCCGCCAAAAGGGCATGGCCACCTGGAAAAGCAAGCAAACGCTCGAGGATGTGACCAAGATCCGCGAAGCGGCCCCCGAGGGCCACGTGCTGGTGCGGATCAATCCGCTGTATGACGGCACCAAGGCCGAGCTGGACGAGGCCATCGCACGTGGCGCCGACAGCATCATGTTGCCGATGTTCCGCACCACGGATGAGCTGTCGCGCTTTTTTGATCTGCTCGGGGACCGGGCCGAGGCGCTGCCGCTGGTGGAAACCAATGATGCGCTGCAGGCGATCCCCGACATGGTCGCGAGGTTGCCGCTGACGGGTCTGCATATCGGGCTCAATGACCTGCATCTGGATCTGGGGCTGGATTTCATGTTCCAACCCATCGCCGACGGCCTGCTGGATGCGCCCTGTGCGGCGCTGCGGGCGGGCGGCGTGCCCTTTGGCATCGGCGGCATTGCCCGCGCGCGCGAGGGCATCGTCAGCCCCGATTACCTACTGGGCGAGCATGTCCGGTTGGGCTCGTCGGCGGCG
This sequence comes from Falsiruegeria litorea R37, assembly GCF_900172225.1. Classification (NCBI taxonomy): domain Bacteria; kingdom Pseudomonadati; phylum Pseudomonadota; class Alphaproteobacteria; order Rhodobacterales; family Roseobacteraceae; genus Falsiruegeria; species Falsiruegeria litorea. The sequence continues at coordinate 35,379 of NZ_FWFO01000009.1, read as the reverse complement.
ATCCTGTCGCGGACCTTTCACCGCGAGGCACAAAGCCTGGCGGACCTGCAAGACAACATGGACTTCCCCGGCGAGGTCGCCAAGTTGCGCGACATCTATGCCGCGTTTCAGGCACAGGATGGCGACGCGCTGGAGCAGAACCGCAAGGACACCTGCAGCCGCATCAATGATGTGGTAGCTCTGGTGCGCAAACAGAAATCGGATCAGGGACAGGCATGAGCGCACATATCGAACTTGGGGGCCGTCGCATCTCGGCTGATGACCCGTGCTATGTCATTGCCGAGGTGGGGGTGAACCACAACGGGGATGCCGCGCTGGCGCATAAGATGATCGATGCCGCCAAAGAGGCGGGTGCCGATGCGGTCAAATTCCAGACCTACAAGACCGACGCGCTGATCACCGCGAACACGAAAAAGGCCGATTATCAGACCGGCACCACCGGCGAGGGCTCGCAGGATGCGATGCTGCGCCAGCTGGAACTGCCGCAAGAGGTCTTTGCCGAATTGGCCAAACACTGTCGCGAGGTGGGCGTCGATTTCATGTCGACCGCCTTTGACAGCGAAAGCCTTGAGGCGGTGTCGAAACTGGCCCCGGTCTGCCTGAAATGGCCCTCGGGCGAGCTGACCAACACGCTCTTGCTGCGGCAGGCGGCGCAATATGATCTGCCCATCTTGCTGTCGACGGGCATGGGCACGCTGACCGAGATCTCGACCGCGCTGGATCTGCTGGCCGCACATGGCACCGATGACGTGGTGATCCTGCAATGCGTGTCGAATTATCCGGCCGCGATCGAGGAACAGAACCTGCGCGTGCTGCCCCATATGGCGGCCGTTTTTGGCAAGCCCACCGGCTTTTCCGATCACACCGAAGGCCCCTATGCGGCGCTGGCGGCGCGGGCCTTGGGCATGTCGGTGCTGGAGAAACACTTTACCATGGACCGCACCATGGAAGGGCCTGACCATCGCGCCTCGATCGAGCCTGCGGAATTTGGCCAGATGGTCACCGTGCTGCGTCAGGTCGAACAGGGTCTGGGCGACGGGGTGAAACGGCGCCTGAATTCCGAACAGAACATCCTGAGTGTGGCCCGCAAGAGCCTGGTCTACCTCAGCGATCTGCCCGCGGGCCATGTGCTGAGCTTGCAGGACCTGACCGCCAAACGCCCCGGCACTGGCCTGCCGCCTGATGAGGTCGACAGCTTTATCGGCCGCACCCTGGAGCAGGCCGTCACCCGCGACGAGCAGGTGCAACGTGGTCATGTCCGCTGAGGGGCAAACCCCTCTGTGCCTCTTTGGGGCAGGTGGGCACGGCCGTGTGGTCGGTGCCATCGCGGCGCGTATCTGGCCCGCAGATGTGATCTTTGGCGATGGTGGGCGTGCCTTGGGCAGCCTGGTTGATGGTATCCCGGTGGGGGTCTCGGATCTGAGTGAGGTGCAGGATCACCATGTGATCGTGACCGTGGGCAAGACCGCCACCCGGCGCAAGTTGCAGACCCGCGCCGAGGAGCTGGGTCTGACCTGCACCCATCTGATTGCCAACCCCGGCGGTTACTTTGCCGATGCGCCCGGAGCGGGCAGCATGATCCTGACCGCAACCGTGGTGAACCCCGGTGCGCGCATTGGCCGGGGGGTGATCGTCAACACGGCTGCGGTGGTCGAACATGACTGCATCGTGGGCGATTTCTGCCACTTGGCACCGCGTTCGGTGATGCTGGGCGATTGCAGCTTGGGTGATGATGTCTGGCTGGGCGCCAATGCGACGGTTGTGCAGGGGGTGTCCATCTGTTCGAATGTCACCATTGGGGCGGGAGCCGTGGTCATGCGCGACATTACTGAGCCGGGCACCTACGTCGGTGCCCCCGCCCGCAAAATCAACGATACGAGCGCTTTGACCCCGTCACCCTGAGGCCGGTCATCTGGAGAATCCCCATATGTCACATTCGATTACAGCCCGCCCTGCCAACGTTCCCGAACCGGGCACGGTCGATGTGCTTTTTGTCACTTATGGGGGGGGTCACTGCCGGATGGTGATCCCGGTGGCCCAAGAGCTTGAGGCGCGCGGGATCAAGACCTGTGTGTTTGCCTTGACCCTCGCCATCCCCCCGGTCCGAGACAGCGGGCTGGACTGGTTTGGCTATTCGAACCTGCCACAGGCCCAGGACCCGCATGTGCAATCCATGGGCAAAGAGCTGTCCAAAGGCTTCCCGACCGATGGCCCCGTGGCGATCGAGGAAACCGTTGCCTACATGGGGCTGAACTATCGCGACCTAGAGCTGACCCATGGGGCCGAGGCCGCCGAGGCGCTTTATGCCGAAAGCGGCCGCTTCAAATTCCACCCCTATCACATCATGCTCGAAACGCTGGAACTGATCCGGCCCAAGGTGGTGGTGGCCACCAACTCGCCCCGCTCGGAGCGGGCCGCGATCGAGGCGGCCAGCCATTTGGACATCCCGGCGCTGTGCATGATCGACATGTTCGCCATCCAGGAAAAGGAATGGATCAAAGAGCCGGGATACGGCACCAAGGTCAGCGTGCTGAACGAATGGGTCCGGGACATGCTGATCGAAAACGGCCGTCCCGCAGGCGACATCCATATCACCGGCAACCCCGCTTTCGATCAGTTGCAGACCGACGAGGTCCGCGCCAAGGGCCAGGCGCTGCGCACCGACCGTGGTTGGGGGCAAGAGGGACGCACGACCCTCCTTTATGCCTCGGCCCCGGAATCCCCGACCGATCCCTACACGGGCGAGCCCGCAGATATGGAGCTGCCGCTGAAGGTCGAAAACGAACTCAAGGCGATTGTGGCTGCAAACGAGGAACTGGAGCTGGTGATCCGGCGTCACCCGAGCGAGGATCAGACCGTTGCCCTGGCCCCACGCGTGCACCAAAGCACCATGGCCGATGACATCGACGTTCTGTTGCATGCGGTCGATATCGTTGCGGTGACCTGCTCGACCGTGGGTTTTCAGGGCTATCTTGCGGGCCGGGATGTATTGAGCGTTGAATGTTCTGTGGTCTCACGCGATGCACCATACGGGGCGTTTGGGATCAGCCGGGCGGCCATGACCATAGGTGACATCGACGCGGTTCTGCGCGATATCCTGGAGACACCCGGAGACGCCAAGGACACGCGTCGATCGCCCGCTGGACAAGAAATCTCCGATCTCATCGAACAGCTTCTTCCTCAGCAGCGGCAGGCCTGAGACATGTCAGACACAACAGCCCATCCCGAGCAGACCGCGACCTCGATCCCGCAGGCCAGACAGGCCGCGCGCATTCATGGACTGGATCTGTTGCGCGGTGTGTGCGCGATCTTTGTGGCGACCTATCATTTTATGCTGTGGCAGGGATATGGAGAGGTCGAAAGCCTTGGCACCTTTCCCGTTTACACTTTCTTTGTGCTCTCAGCGCTGACGATTTCCCATATCTACCAACACAAGTTTTCCGAGGTGATCAGCAAGCGGGACCTCTATGTCTTTTTGTACAAACGCATGAGCCGGGTGTTGCCCCTGCTGGCGATTGTAGCTCTGGTCATGGCGCTGTTGCGGGTGGCGGTGAAGCCCGAGTTTGATATCGACGTGATCACGCGGTTCATCATGACCGCAACCGGGGCCTTTGCCTTTCACATGCCGGCCTTGATGTCCAACACCATTGGGGCTTGGTCACTAGGGATCGAGTTTGTCTTTTACATTCTGTTCCCGATCGTGGCTCTGCTGATGCCGAAGCAGTTGAACGCAAAGCTGTTCCTGATTTTTGGTGCGTTGGTGCTGCTTCAGCTTGCTTCGATCCACAAGGTTCTGGCGTTCGAGCCCGAGTTTGCCTGGTACAGCTTTGTTATGCCTGTGACCTTCGCACCCTTCTTTCTGGGCGGGATGCTCATTCTCTATTTCAAGAAGCGTGAACAGCGGGGGTTTGCCTTGGCGGCCATGGTCTGTTTGTGCGTGATGTCGTTCTGCTCGCTGATCACCCCGGTCCAGATCGGCAAGGACCCGGTTCTGTTCACCGCCTTGATGGGGTTATCCATTGCTGCGGTCTATTTCTCGTACAACTGCAAACTGTCCGGGATCGGCGAGAAGATCGCACATGAGGTCGGGCGGCTGAGTTATCCCTTGTATCTGACCCATTGGTTCAGCTTTCAGCTGGTATCGAAGCTGGGCGGGCACCTCGCGCTCGAGGGGGTGGCCCTCTGGGTTGTGTTCTTTGGTGTGGCGATGTGCGTTGCGCATGTGGCCAACATCCTGTGTGAGATGCCGATGCAGCGATACTTGAATGGCCGTTTGCGCCAGCGCAGCGGTTAAGTCAGTATGCGTGGATCGTTTACCCCCATGAACACTCTATTGAAGGTGAGGCGCTAACGTGTTGGTCGTTCGAAAAACCACCGTTTTGTGGATGGGCTTGTTCCTGATTTTTGCCATGGCAGGAATGGTCATTTTGCCGGACACCGAGATCGACAACCTTCAGTTTCTGGGGTGGCAAGATGGGTTCTTCTCGCAGATGAACCACATCCAGTATTTTTACATCTGGTCAGATTTCGAGCCTCTGTCACAGCTGAATGCGCATTTGGTCCGGTGGCTTCTTTATTATCCCATCTTCCATTTCGGTCCGCATGACTACTTCTTTTATGCGCTCTATGCGGCGCCGATCTCGTTTCTGCTGGCGCGCCAGAAAATGTGGTTGGTGATTCTGGTTTTGCTCTTGATGCCCTTTGCCTTGAGCCTGCGGTCGGGGCTGGCGGCCATCGGGTTGGTGAGCGTCTATTTCGTCATGTTCCACCGCCTTAACGCCGGGCTGGTGCTGACGTTTGGGGCGCTCTTGTGTGTCTTCAGCAGCGCCACCTTGCTGCAGGCGTCGATCTTCTTTTGCTATGTTGTCTACAAGCGTGGACTGCGGCTCAAAGAGGTCATTCCGCTTCTGATCATGCTGACGTTTCTGGTGATCGGTGTCAGTGACAAGGTGAGCGGGGCTTTGGCAGGGGATGTCGGATATGTGGATGTCGGGGGAAGCAGCAATATTCTGATTGCTTACGTGATGCGCGGCACCATCATTGTCAGCTTTCTGCACAACAACCCAAGGGCCTATGTCTATCTTGCGCTCCTTGTGGTCCTGCTGATCTATGTGGTCCGCCTGCTGATCAAGCGTGGGGTCGTTCAGGGGATGCGCCGGGTGATGCTGTTGTGTCTGTTGCCTGGGTTCGTACTTGAAGGGCTCGGTGTTGTTGCGGCCTTTCCGATTGTGGTCTGGGCCTTGGTTCCAAAATACTGGCGTGGATTGTCCGAGGAGAAACCCCTTTGAGCATTCCCGTCGCCTGGGTCGGCTGAGACCTCTGCAAGATATATCATCAAACGCTTTGAATTAGAGAACCACCTATGAAATCCGCTCTGTCCGCCTCTGCCCTGATCAGCTTTGCCTTGCTGTTGGGGCGTCTCTCTGGGTTTCTTCGTGAAACTCTTTTGGCGGGGCGCTTGGGCACAACGGCCGAGGCGGATGCCGCGATCCTGATCCTGACCCTGCCTGATTTCATGGTGGGGCTGTTGCTGGCAGGGGGCTTCAGTGCAGCCCTTGTGCCGGTGCTCAAACAACATAAGGGCACGGACCGGCTGTTTCTGACGCGTCGGTCGAGCCTGGTGATCGCGTTGGGGTTTGTGGTGCTGGCGTTGTTGATCGCGGTGTTCGCCGAGCCGGTCATCCGCCTGTTCATCCCGAGGGTGGATTTTGCCGCGCTGCCGGATTTTGTCCCGGGCTTCAACCTGAGCCTGATGGCGCTGCCGGTGGCCGCACTGATCGGGGTTTCAACCAGCTATCTCAACACCGTGGGCCGTTTCACCATTCCCAGCCTCAGCGTGCTGGTCTTCAACGGGACGATCTGCATCTATCTGGCGCTGCCCTTCGTGAACCCCGCTCAACTTGTGGGCTTTGCCGGGGTGGTGCTGCTGGCGGCGGTGCTGCGGCTTTTGTTCCAACTGCGTGCGATGCCCGAGACGATGCGCAAACCGACAGGCACCCCGCCGCCCTGGCCGCCGGGGCTGATGCGCAAGTTTGTCGTGGGCACCCTGGGGTTCAGCGTCATCGTCGGCGCAGCCATCGTGTTCCGCTCGCTGCATGCCCTGAACGGCGAGGGGTATATGGCGGTTTTCAACTATGCGCAGAAGCTCTTTGAGCTGCCCGCCGCCCTGCTGATCGCGCCGGTGGTGATCGTGCTTTTGCCGACGCTGTCGGGGCTGGACCCTGCCGACACCGACACGTTCGAGGATTACGCCCGCAAGGGCATGCTGGCCGGTCTGACCCTGGCTTGTGTGGCTGCGGCTGCGGGGGGGCTGTTCATGCCCACCATCGTGCGCATCATCTTTGAGCATGGCGCCATGACGCCTGCGGAAAGCGCCCGCATCACCCAGACCGCGCGGGTGCTGGTCGCTGCCTTGCCGCTTTATGCGCTGCTGCAACTCAGCGCCACGGCGCTCAACGCTCAAGGGCGCCCGACCCTGATGATGATCAACAGCTTCATCGGCCTGGGCGCAGGTGTGGCGTTTTACGGCGCGCTTGTGGCTCTGGGGTGGGGGGAAAACGCGGCTGCGGCAGGATTTGTCATGTTCCACGTGGTGGCCGCCGGCTTGTGCATGGGGGCCACATTCGGATGGGGGGTGCCCAGTGGGGCCACGCTGCGGGCGGTGCTGTTCATGCTGGTGAAACTGACCCTGGGGCTGGCGCCTTTTGTCTATCTGGCAACGGTGACGCCGGATATGCCGATCTGGCTGGGTTTTGCTTCTCTTGTGGGGGCCAGCTTGCTACTGACTGCGGTGAACCTGCCTTTGATCAAGCCTTTGATTAAGATGAAGATCGACAGAAGTTGAGAGAATGACACGGATGGCGCAACAGGCTCTGGTGATCGGCTATGGTTCAATCGGCAAACGCCATGACGCGGTGCTGAGCGAACTGGGGTTGCGCACGGCCATCTACAGCCGCCGCGCCATCGACCACCCCTGCAGCTATCAGTCGCTGGACCTGGCGTTGCAGGATTTTGCGCCCGATTACGTGGTGGTGGCCAACCGCACGTCCGAGCATCGGGGCACGCTGCAAGAACTCAAGTCGCTGGGATACACGGGCCGCATCCTGGTGGAAAAGCCGCTGTTTTCCGAGCTGGGCGACATTCCCGACGGCATGGGAGATGCCATCCGCGTTGGTTATAATCTGCGGTTCCATCCGATCCTTCTGCGCCTGCGCGAGCTGTTGCAGGGGCAGACGATCTGCACCTTTCAGGCCTATGTCGGGCAGTATCTGCCGACCTGGCGGCCGGGCACGGATTACCGCGACAGCTATTCCGCGCGCGCGGGCGAAGGCGGCGGGGCGCTGCTCGATCTGAGCCATGACATCGACTATACCACCTGGCTTTTGGGCGGTTGGTCGCGGGTCACGGCCATGGGTGGCAAGACCAGCGCGCTTGAGATCGACAGCGACGATGCCTTTTCCCTGCTGCTGGACACCCCGCGCTGCCCGGTGGTGCATGTGCATGTGAACTACCTCAACCGCACGGCCCGGCGCGAGATCGTGGTCAACACCACCACCCACACCTATGTGGCCGATCTGGTGGGCAACCGGATCCTGATCGATGGCGCCGCCGATGATCACCCGATTGAACGAAACGAGACCTATGCCGCCATGCACCGCGATGCCATGGGGCCGGACACCGGGCTGTGCTGTACCGCGCCCCAGGGGCTGGCGCTGATGCGCTTGCTGGATGCGGCGCGGCAGGCCTCAATTGAACATGTTTGGATAACACCGTGATACTTTCTTCGATTTGTGCGCGTGGCGGCTCTAAGGGCGTCAAGAACAAGAACCTTCGCATGATCGCGGGCCGCCCGCTGATTGCCCACACTGTCCAGCAGATCCTGGACAGTGGCCTGTTTGAACATATCGCCATCAGCAGCGACAGCGACGCCATCCTGGATGCGGCAGGCAAGGCCGGTGCCGACATCCTGATCAAACGCCCCGATGAGCTGGCCACCGATACAGCCGCCAAGCTGCCGGTGATCCAGCACTGTTTCCAGCAGGCCGAGGCCACAACCGGCAAGACCTTCAGCCACCTGATCGATCTGGATGCCACAGCGCCCCTGCGGGCAGTGTCGGACATCACGGCGGTGGCCGATCTGCTGAAGCAGCCCGGCACCACCAATGTCATCACCGGGGCACCCGCGCGGCGCTCGCCCTATTTCAATCTGGTGGAATGCGATGAAAACGGTGTGCCCAGCCTGTCCAAAGCCCCCAAAGGTGCCGTGGTGCGGCGTCAGGATGCGCCCGAGTGCTATGACATGAACGCCTCGATCTATGGCTGGACGCGCGCGGCGCTGTTTGATCAGGCCTCGCTCTTTGAGCCGGGCACGCGGCTGCATGTGATGCCCGAGGACCGCTCGGTCGATATCGACAGCGAGCTGGATTTCCAATTTGTCGAAATGCTGATGAACGCACGCCAGCAAGCCGAAGGAGCAGATCATGCTTGAAGATAAGGTCATTGTTGTCACCGGCGGCGCAGGTCTGATTGGATCGCGGTTCTGTCAGGCCATCGTCGATCAGGGCGGCATCGCCGTGGTGGCGGATCTGAACCTTGAGGCCGCTGAAAAGACCGCCCAGACCGTGGGCGGGGACACGAGGCGCGCCATCGCGCTGAAGCTCGACATCACCGACAAGGTCAGCCTTGAGGCCGGGATTGCCACGCTGCGCGACAGCTTTGGCCGCATCGACGGGCTGATCAACAACGCCTACCCGCGCAACAAGAATTACGGCCGCCGCCTGGAAGAGGTGGAATATGCCGATTTCTGCGAAAACATGTCCCTGCACCTGGGCGGCTATTTCCTGACCAGTCAGGTGTTTTCCGCCTATTTCGCCGCGCAAAAAGGCGGCGCAATCGTCAACATGTCCTCGATCTATGGCGTCATGGCGCCCCGGTTCGAGGTCTATGACAACACCCCCATGACCATGCCGGTGGAATATGCCGCGATCAAATCCGGGGTGGTGCATTTGACCCGCTATTTCGCGCAGTACTACAAGGCGTCCGGCGTGCGGGTGAACACGCTCAGCCCCGGCGGGGTCGAGGACGGGCAGGCGCCATCGTTTCTGGCCGCTTATGCGCAGTTCTGCGGCACCAAGGGGATGCTGGATGCCGATGATCTGACCGGCGGTCTGGTGTTCCTGCTGTCCGATCACGCGCGGTACGTCACCGGCCAGAACCTGGTCATTGATGATGGGTTTTCCTTGTAAGGGAGCGGGGGGATGAAGATCCACTACGTCACCGGCAGCCGTGCCGACTTTGGCCTGATGCGGCTGGTGTTGCAGCATCTGGATGCCCAAGCGGGTCTGGATGTCGCCTGTGTCGTGACCGGCCAGCACCTGCTGGAAAAATACGGCAACAGCCGCGATGACATCGTCCAAAGCGGGCTGCGCATCGCGCGTGACATCCCGGTTGCACTCAGCGGGCGGGATGGGGCCGAGATGGGGCAGGCGCTTGCCCATGAACTGCTGGGCTTTCTCGACTGCTGGCAAGACGACCGCCCGGATCTGGTGCTGGTTCTGGGCGATCGCGGAGAGATGCTGGCCGCTGCTCTGGCGGCGGTCCATCTGGGTATCCATGTGGCCCATATCCATGGCGGCGAGGTCTCGGGCACGCTGGATGAAAGCTTTCGCCACGCGATCAGCAAGCTGGCGCATTTCCATTTCCCCGCCAATGCAGATGCCGCCGAACGGCTACGCCGCATGGGCGAGCAGGCCGATCACATCTGGACCACCGGTGCGCCGGGTCTGGTAGGTGTCACCGATGGCACCGCGCGCGACCCGAACTGGCTGCGCCAGCGGTTTGATCTGAAGGTCACCGGCGCCCCGGTTCTGGTGGTGTTTCACCCGGTGGTGCAGCAGGCAGCCCAAGCCGCTGAGCAGACCGCACAGATCCTGCAGCTGCTGTTGGAGCAGGACTGTCACGGGCTGATCATGCGCCCCAACTCGGATGCGGGTGCCGAGCTGATCGACCAGGAGCTGGATCGTTTTGCTGCCAACCCGGAACACGGCGGGCGCTTCCGCATCCTGGCGCATCTGGAGCGCTCGGAATACCTGAATTGTCTGGCCAATTGCGATCTGATGATCGGCAACAGCTCGTCCGGGATCATCGAAAGCGCCAGCTTTGATCTGGCCTGTCTGAACCTGGGCGATCGTCAGAATGGCCGCTTGCGCAATGCCAATGTGGTGGACTGCGCAGACATCGCTCTGGAACAGATGCGCGCGGCCTATGCACAAGCACGGACCTTGCAGCCCCCGTTTGAAAACGCCTATGGGGATGGCAAAACGGCTGAGCGGATGGCCAAGATCCTGCCCGATCTGCCGCTGACGCAGGAAACCCTGTCCAAGATAAACGCTTATTGAACGCTAAAACCCTTTGTTAGAGAAAGACCCTGACATGTCGCAGTCGCACAGCTCTATTCGGAAACCCAAAACCGCGACCGTGGTGGCCCTGCGTCTGTGCGATTTGTGCATTGCGGTGCCCATGGCGCTTTTGTTTGCCATTCCGATGCTGATTGCGGCACTGGCGATCTGGCTTGAGGACCGCGACAGCGTGCTGTTCAAGCAGATTCGGGTGGGGCAGGGGACACGCCACTTCAAGATCTTCAAGTTCCGCACCATGTACACCGATAAAAGCCGGATGATGGGGGATGAACACAAAGGCGCACCCTCGGAAGAGGCGCGCGCGCAATTTCAAACCACATCGGCCAACGACAGCCGGATCACCAAGGTGGGCAAGGTGCTGCGCCCCACCCATATGGACGAGCTTCCACAACTTTTGAACGTGGTGCTGGGGCATATGTCGCTGGTGGGTGTGCGCCCTGACGTGCCGGTGCAAGAGGCCGATTACACGCCCGAGGTCTGGCAGGACCGCCACCTGCTGCGCCCCGGCATCACCGGCTTTGCCCAGGTGGATTCCACGGTCGAGACCACTGAACAGCGCACCGCCCAGGATCTGCGTTGGGTGCGCAATGCTTCTGTTGCGGCTTATGTTCAAACCCTGCTCAAGACCGTGACCAAGGTTCTCAAACGCAACAGTCTCTGAAAGGTCCACGCCTGCATGACCAGCCCAAAGACGCCAACGCCGAAGACCCCGCTGCGGATTTCTTCCGAAGGCAAATACACTTTGGATCTCATGCGTGCGCTTGCGGCACAGATGGTGTTGTTGGGGCATATCTTCGGGATATTGGGGAGCAGCGCTGCTTTGCGGGACATCGCTGCCGTGCCAGTGGTGGTGTTTTTTGTCCTGTCGGGGTACCTCATTACACATTCAGCCGAGAACCTGCGGCACAGAGGAGCAGGGTTCCGGGCCTTTTTCATCTCGCGATTTTCAAGGATTTTCCCGCCCTATCTGCTCTGCCTGTGTCTGATTGCCCTGGTAGATGTGACCATCGTTCGGACCGGGGTTTTCGGGGCATATGAATTCGCGCCCCAAGTGACGCTCAAGGAGTTTCTGGGCAACATCTTCATGTTGCAGGTTCGCCCTGTGGTTGGGTCTGTAGGACGCGCGCTGTTGTGGGAAGTGAACCAGTTCGGGTCTGCGCGCCCGTTCTGGACGATCAGCTTTGAATGGTGGCTCTACATGAGTTTTGGCATCGTCTTCTTTTTTCGCCATCAGTTGGGGCGGCCCTGGATTCTGCTTGCCCTTGGCATCTGCGGGGCGGTGCCGGCCTTGAACATCCTGAGTGAAAACGAGTTTTCCAGCGGATTGACATGGGTCTGGCTGGCGGGGGCAGGGCTCTATTACCTGAACAGACGATGGAACCCAGGGTGGGTGTCCGCCCGAACCCTGTTGATTATGGCCGGGGTGTTCGGGATGTACGTGCTGGTCGATTACGCGGCCAACATCAAAAAGTTTTCCATGGTTGATGTCTATGATCTGAGCTTCATGGTTCTGTTGGTGTTCCCTGTCGCGCTGATGATCATCTACAGCCAATGGTTCCCCGATCGCGCCCGCAGATGGGTGGTCGCGCCGCGGGTCGTGTCCTTTCTGGCAAGCTATTCCTATTCGCTTTATCTGATCCATTTCACGGTGATTGTTGTGGTCTCGCAGATCATGCCCGACGCATCCATCTGGATATCCGGGGTTTGCATGGTCGTGTCGGCAAATCTGGTCGCGATCTGCGTGGCGAGCGTCACGGAATTCAGATTGCACGACATCAGGGATGGGATGAGCCGTCGTTGGATCTCTTGAACAAGCGAGGCCGCACGGGAACTACATTGGGTGAGCAATACCTCGGTTGCGGTCTATTTCCAGACTCTGCTCCAGACCGTCGCCAAGGGTCTTGAGCGCAACAGCCTGTAAGCGTGATTCCAGTAGAAATTTTCCATAATCATGGTTACGCGTACGTTGGGTGGGAAGAGGTGGATTCACAAATGAAGTGCAAATTCTGTATCAGAACAGACGCTTGCACGGAGGATGCTGAATGGGACACCACTACTCACACCTGAGACTGGACGAACGCCGCAAGATCGCCAAGTGGCTTAAAGTCCATATGCCAATTTCTGAGATCGCGGATCGTTTGTGCCGTGATGCTTCGACAATCTACCGAGACACTAAACGGAACCGCTACACGGACTCAGAACTTCCGGAGCTAGATGGTTATCACGCCGTGGCCGCTCAAGACATGTACGAGAAACGTCGTGCCATTCATCGCAAGATGATGGTGTTCCCGGAACTCAAGGCTGGCTCCCCTGCCCGCCGATGCACGCCAGTCGATCACCTTCGACCGCGGAACGGAATTTTCGGCCTGGCAACGGCTCAAAGACGGGATTGGAGCCGACAGTTGGTTCTGCGATCCACAGGCGCCCTGGCAGAAAGGCACCGTCGAGAGCACCAACAACAGGCTGCGAAAGTACCTGCCCCGCTCGACCGAACCGACGGCGCTGACCAATCGATATTTAAGGTCGATTTGCCACCGCCTCAATTCCACGCCGCGCAAATGCCTCTGATACCGGACGCCTGCCGAAGTGTTCGAAAACCACCTGATAGAAATTCAGAACCGATTGGAATAAAACGGGATATCAGAAACTGCACTTCACCGTGAGTTCACAAGGGCACATTCACAACACGGCTCACACTTTCCTGTCGCCAAGCAACAACGGTGCGTTGCCGTTGGTCAACAAGGGGATCGTCGTTGTGGCGCTCTCGGGCTGCGCCAAAAGCAGCATCCGGGGGCTTGAGCCCGCGGCAGACCAAGTGGGAATAATCAGGCAAGCGGTTGCAGCAACACCACCAGTCAGGACGAACCGGCGGGTCGGATGTGGCTCGCGCAGGGCGTGGGCAGGCGGTTGGCTCATCCCGCCTGCCCGCCGTGAAACACTGCCGAATAGCGCTCGAAATCGGCCACCTCCGAGGTGGCCAGATTGCGCGACAGCAGCCGAAGGCCGGTCTGTTCGATATGACCCGCACTGTGAGGGTAGACGAGACCGGGGTGGCCTGCGGCATTCACGGTGCCCGACAACACGTGCGCGTAACCGTTGCTGTCAAAAACCCCCTCGTCGAATTGGATCTGGTAATCACCGGTTCCACGCCGCCGGACATCGGTCACGCCGACGCTGTCCAGAACTGTGACCTGTTTGCCGACAACGCTCCAGGTGGCAAAGGCCTGCACCCGGCCCGCATTCAGATCGCGATTTCCGCTGAGCAGTTTGTGCCGGTTGGTGTTGGGGTCGATGATCTCGATGATGTTGCCAGTGCCCAGGTCCGAGACCCGGTCGCTGACACCCAAATCCCACAGGCGAGGATAAACCTTGTTCCGCCGCGACGTGGCCGACAGATACAGGGCGTAATCCGCAGCGGGGCTTTCGGAATAGCCACCGATGATCGTGTTGTCATACCCATCTATGCGAAACTCGAACGTGGTGTTGGACGAGCCGGTGGCCCGGCTCACTGCTTGCACACGGCAATCCAGATACATGCTGCCGGCCCCGTATTTGGACAGCTGACCAAAGCCCATTTCACAATGCTGGGCCTCACAATGGGCATAATGGTTGGCGTACGAGGCCGAGCCTGCCCCCGGCAGGATGAAATCGGGATCATCCAGGACATACCCCTTTTGTGCCCCGGCCACATGGCAGCCCGAGTAGCGGTTGACCTCGCCGCCCGAATAGGCGGGACCGGGACTTGTGGACATGCCCAGAAAGGCGATCCCCTGGGCCGCGTCGTCTGCGTTTGCGGGCCGGGGCACCATGTTTTCGGACAGGCCACGCGGGTAGGTTCCGACATACAGGTCATCGCAAAGCGAGCGGGTGACATGGGACAGGTCGATCCCGCGCTGACGGTAATTCGACGGCGCCGCTCGTTCCGGGTGCTGAAGGATCACACCAAAGGATCGCAGCACCACGTCCTGCAAATAGGCATTGGGCCCCTCGGGGTCCCAGGACCGCGACAGGGCAGCCCCTCCCTGCCCGGGTTTCAGGATGATCTGTGAGCGGTTGCGTCCCTCGCCTTCGATCTGCAGCCCCTCGCGCAGCAGCTGCAGATCGGGGCTGGCCAGATAGAGCCCGGTGGGCAGGACCATCTTGCCGCCCGGAGCCGAGGCTGCGGCATTGGCACATTGGATCAGAGCCGCATCCGCATCTACCTCCAGCTCTTCGGGGGTGGCGAAATGCTGAGGTGTCACCGCAAAATCCCGGTTGGGTCTGGCTGCGGCCAGCGGCCTGAGGTGTATCCCGGCGGCGGTAACCAGCACGCCCCCGCTGCTGCCTGGGTCGACCTCCTGAAAGCCCAACCCTCCGGCCCGCCAGATGGCTCCGTCCCCGCGGGCTGGGATGTCCGACGCCAGAAGTGTCTCGAGCGTGTCGAATTCCACCTCAGCAGCCATGTGTCGGGCCAGCTGCTGTGCCAATTTCTGGGGTGGAATGCGCACGGTAGAGCCATCACGATTGCCCAGTAGATCGTCGACCTGTTCCGTCAGTGGAAGGTCGCCTGTATGCACCCCTGTTTCCGACATGCCTTGCTCCTGCCTCTGATTCGCATCACCACCGGTGACAGGGTACAATCATTCTTCAAACCTGTTCAAAAGGGGAATGTTGGTATTTCTGCACGGGTGACAGACTGTCGCTCCAAGTCGGCGGAACTGTATCACATCTCTCAAAAAGGCGTCAAAAGGATCAATCTTTTGGCGATTCAGGAGGTTTCAAGGTGATACTTAATTCTTTCGTAGTTAATCGACCTTAAACATACTGGATTTTGGATTAACCCTGCATTAACAAGGAAATCCAAATTGGTGAAAACACTGACACTGCCGAATTCGGTGAGTTTTTGATGCCCGAATTTTCCGGGTAAGGGAGCCGCTCTTGGGGGGTTAGTTTCTAGTATGATTACATTTTTTGACAATTTTAATTTGTCTTTTGTACTGATTACCCTGAGCAGCTTTCTCGTTGCTCTGGTCGTTGTCCTCACAAAAGACAGCCACCTGCACTGCACCGCCAAGGGTCATGCAGGTCTTGAGGTGCAGAGCATGCACAAAGCCCCAACACCCAGAATTGGCGGGGTCGCTTTTGTGACCGGTACGCTGATTGCGCTGCTCTTGCTGACTGGCGAGGCCTTTTCCCTGCTGGCCCTGATGCTGGTGGCGGGGCTTCCGGTGTTCGTGGTCGGCTTGTGCGAGGATATCGGCATTGGAGCCCGCCCCTACAAGCGCTTGCTTGCGGCGATGATCAGCAGCCTTATCATGGTATTGGTGACCGGCGCGACCATCGACCGCGGGGTGGCGCCTTATATCG
Source organism: Falsiruegeria litorea R37 (assembly GCF_900172225.1). Lineage (NCBI taxonomy): Bacteria > Pseudomonadati > Pseudomonadota > Alphaproteobacteria > Rhodobacterales > Roseobacteraceae > Falsiruegeria > Falsiruegeria litorea. The sequence continues at coordinate 19,615 of NZ_FWFO01000009.1, read as the reverse complement.
ACCAGGCGCTGGCTGTCACGCTGATTGGTGCAGTGTTCACCATCATCGTGGCCACATCGATCAGCCATGCGTTCAACCTGATTGACGGGCTGAACGGGCTGGCTATGTCGGTGGCCGTCATTTCTCTGGTGTCGCTGAGTTTCATCGCCTTGCGGTTTGACGATCATGCGGTGGCTTTGCTGGCGACGGTTATCGCCCTGTCGATCCTAGGTGTGTTCTTTGTGAACTTTCCCTTCGGCAAGATCTTTCTGGGGGATGCCGGGGCCTATCTTATTGGCTTCATGGTGGCCTGGGTCGCGATCCTGCTGATGGAGCGCAACCCCGACATCTCGCGCTGGTCGATGCTGCTGGTGATCTTCTGGCCCTTCGTCGACACAACCTTTGCGGTGCTGCGGCGCGTGCTCAAAGGGGTGTCGATAGCCGCCCCGGACAAGTTGCATTTCCACCATCTGGTGCTGCGCACCATCCTGCGCCATGGCAAAGCCAAAAGCCGCAGCGCAGCCAACCCGGTCGCCTCAAGTCTGGTCATGCCGCTGGCCGTGATACCGGCCATCCTGGCGGTAGTGGCCAGTGACAGCCGAGGGCTCTCTATTCTGTTCCTGGGTCTGTGCACGGTGGGCTATCTTGTGGCGCGGCTCGGGTTGGTGGCAGCGTTTCGGCAGACACCACAAGAGGCCTATCGCTCGTCTGTGGCGGCAATCGAAAAAATCCAACCTGCGACACCATCCAACCGACTGGATGAGGCGGTTCTGGATTAAAGTGCTATATGGCGACGATATCTGCTTGCCCCATCTTACCGCTCATATCCAGAACGGTGGGGCCTGCTACAGACTGGACAGCCTGAGAGCGAGAACGTAAACGCAGGGCAACAGCCTATTCACGGATTTTGTATATTATGGCACGAGCGCTTTTTGGAACCGATGGTGTACGCGGAGAAGCAAACAGCTTTCCCATGACCGCGGAAATCGCGATGAAGCTGGGGGCTGCGGTTGGCCGCTACTTCCGCCGCGACAAGAACGAGCACCGTGTAGTGATCGGCAAGGACACCCGTCTGTCGGGTTACATGCTTGAAAACGCGCTGACGGCGGGCTTCACCTCGACCGGCATGAACGTCTTTCTGCTGGGTCCGGTGCCCACGCCGGCGGTGGGGTATCTGACGCGTTCGATGCGTGCGGATGTGGGGGTCATGATCTCGGCCAGCCACAACCATGCCAATGACAACGGCATCAAGTTCTTTGGCCCTGACGGGTTCAAGCTCTCGGATGAGGCCGAGACCGAGATCGAATCGATCATGAACCGCGGCATCACCCTGTCGCGCCCCGAAAACATCGGCCGGGCCAAGCGTCTGGATGACGCTTTGGGTCGCTATGTGGAATATGCCAAGACCACCTTCCCGCGCCAGCGCCGCCTGGATGGGCTGCGCATCGTGCTGGATTGCGCCAATGGTGCGGCCTATCGCGCCGCCCCCACGGTACTGTGGGAACTGGGCGCCGAGGTCATCCCCGTGGGCGTCTCGCCCAACGGACGCAACATCAACGCCGAATGTGGCTCGACCCACCCGCATCAGGCGGCTCAGAAGGTGCGCGAGACCCGCGCCGATCTGGGCATCTGCCTGGATGGGGACGCCGACCGGCTGATCCTGCTCGATGAGACCGGAAAAGAGGCCGACGGTGATCAGATCATGGGTCTGATCGCCACCCGGTGGGCCCGCGAAGGCCGCCTGAGCGGCAATGCCCTGGTGGCCACCGTGATGTCGAACCTCGGCCTGGAACGACACCTGAACGATCTGGACATCGGTCTGGAACGCACCAATGTGGGCGACCGCTATGTGGTGGAACGGATGCGCAAGAACGGTCACAACCTGGGCGGCGAGCAATCAGGTCACATCGTGATGACCGATTATGGCACCACCGGCGACGGGCTGATCGCGGCGCTGCAGTTCATGGGTGCCATGGTGGAAACTGGTCAAAAAGCCAGCGACCTGACCCGCGTCTTCACCCCGGTGCCGCAAAAGCTCAAGAACGTGCGCTATGCGCCGGGCAAGGATCCCCTGGCCGAGGACTGCGTGCAAAGTGCCATCGCCAAGGGCGAAAAGACCCTGGGCAGCAGCGGCCGCCTGCTGATCCGCAAATCCGGGACCGAGCCGCTCATCCGCGTGATGGGCGAGGCCGAGGATCAGGGTTTGCTGGACGAGGTGATCAGCGGTATCAGCGATACGATCGCCGGTGTCAGCTGAAACAATATGACAAAAGGTAAGCGGCATCCTGCACAGCAGGTTGCCCGGATTTGTTGAGCCACTGCTGAAAAACTGCCATAACCTGAATACTGTTAGCGCAAGAAGAAGATTTTTTAAGGGAGTATTGAGATGTGCGGAATTGTTGGAATTCTGGGGACATCCGAGGTTGCGGGGCGGCTGGTTGAATCGCTTCAACGGTTGGAATACCGGGGCTATGACAGCTCAGGGATAGCGACCATCCAGAACGGCCGCGTCGACCGTCGCCGGGCGGTGGGCAAGGTGGCTGCGCTCTGCGATCTCCTGGACATGGACCCGCTCGACGGTCAGGCGGGCATTGCGCACACCCGTTGGGCCACCCACGGCGTCCCCAATGAAACCAACGCACATCCCCATCACGCAGGCCAGGTTGCCGTTGTCCACAATGGCATCATCGAAAACTACGCAGGCCTGCGCGAAGAGCTGATCGAACAGGGCATCAACTTTGCCTCGGACACCGACACCGAGGTGATCGCCCAGCTTTGCAACAGCTATCTGAACGCAGGCAGCACCCCGTTTGAGGCGGTGCAACAGACCCTGCAGCGCATCCACGGTGCCTTTGCCCTGTGTTTCCTGTTTGAAGGCGAAGATGATCTGATGATCTGCGCCCGTCAGGGCTCGCCCCTGGTGGTGGGATATGGCGAGGCCAACGAAGCCACGGGCCGCCGCGAGATGTTCGTGGGTTCGGACGCGCTGGCGCTGGCGCCGATGACGCAAAAGATCGCCTACCTCGAAGAGGGCGACATGGCCGTGCTGACCCGCTCGGGCGTCGACGTTTATGACCGCGCGTTCCAGCCGGTCACCCGCGAGGCGCGTCAGCTCAAGCTCGATGCCGTTCTGGTCGACCGCGGCGAGCACCGCCATTACATGCACAAGGAAATCCACGAGCAGCCCGCCACCCTGGCGCGCGCGTTCTCCAACCTTCTGAACCTGGACAACAGCAGCCTCAATGGCGCGGTGGCCGATGTCTCGTTCGAGGGCGTGAACCGCATCGTCCTGGTGGCCTGCGGCACCGCCTATTACGCGGCATCCGTGGCGAAATACTGGTTCGAAAGCCTGGCCAACCTGCCCGTTGAACTCGATATCGCCAGCGAATTCCGCTACCGCTCGGCGCCGTTGCGCGCCGATGATCTGGCGATCTTTGTCAGCCAGTCGGGTGAGACCGCCGATACCCTGGCCGCCCTGCGCCACGTCAAGGGCAAGGTCAAAACCTCGCTGGCGGTGATCAACGTGCCCACCAGCTCGATCGCGCGCGAGGCCGATCACGCGCTGGAAATCATGGCCGGGCCGGAAATCGGCGTCGCTTCGACCAAAGCGTTCAGCGGCCAACTGGCACTGCTGGCGGCCCTGGCGCTGAAAGCGGGCAAGGATCAGGGGCTGGTCGATGCAGACCGCGAACGTCAGCTGGTCACCGGCATGGCAGGCCTGCCCCGCCTGATCGCCGAAACCATCGAGATCGAACCGCTGGTTCAGGAATTTGCCACCACCATGACCACGGTGCGCGACGCGCTGTTCCTGGGCCGTGGTGCCCTGGCGCCGCTGGCGCTTGAGGCGGCACTGAAGCTGAAAGAGATCAGCTATATCCATGCCGAAGGCTATGCCGCAGGCGAGCTCAAGCATGGCCCCATCGCGCTGTTGGACAAGGACGTGCCGGTCATCGTCTTTGCCGCCTCCGGTCCGCTCTTTGAAAAGACCATGTCCAACGTGCAAGAGGTCGCCGCCCGTGGCGCGCCCGTGCTGATGGTCACCGACCCGCAAGGGGCAGCACTTGCACAAGAGGTCGGCCTGAAAACCCTGGTGGTGCCGTCCACGGCCGAGGTTCTGGCCCCCTTCACCCACACCATCGTGGCGCAGCTTCTGGCCTATCATGTGGCGGTGCTGAAAGGCACCGACGTGGACCAGCCGCGCAACCTGGCAAAATCGGTGACCGTGGAATAACCCGCCGGTCCTTGGAACACGAAACGGCCCGCGCCTGGATATCAGGGCGCGGGCCGTTTTGGTTTGACGCTCAATACGCCTCCATATTGCCCAGCAGAAGCGAATGCATATCGGTGCTGAAACCCCCATCGGTGGCAGTCACCGTGGTGCCGGTATTGTAGTTCACGGATGTGGGCGTGATCCCCGACAGATCCGCGTTGGCATCCAGGAACAGCCATTCGGGCGCGGATGTCCCCTCCAGCCCCACCGCCGCACGCAGCACATCCAGCGCATCAAGGGCATTGATGGTGCCGTCGCGGGTGATGTCCGCCGCGATCAGGTTCAAGGCCGAAGCCGGCCCCCAGGTCGGATCCAATCCCACCGCAATACGCAGTACCTGCAGCGCATCCAGCGCGGTGATCTCGGCGCTGGCGGTGGAATAGGATTTGACGATGTCCAGCGTGCCTGTGCTGCTGCCCGACAGGCCCAGATCGAAACTTCCGTTGGCATCCGCCTGCGCCGTCACCATGCTGCCGCCTGATGGAGTGAACCGGACCTCGGCGTCACTCAGCGCGGTGTTGGCGGTGCCTGTGGCCACGGTGATCTGTCCCACCACCCCTGGCGAGCCGATCGAGATGGCAGGCGTGCCGCCCCCACCACCGCCACCGCCAATGCCGATGATCGGAACATGGTCCGGCCCGGTGAACTCTCCGCCGAAAATCGTGCTGGCCTCAAGCGAAGTGCCCGAGGCCGAATTGATCACGATGGTGTTGTCGCGATAGGTGATCTGCGCGCCCTGCCCGGTCGAGGTGATCGACAGCTGGCCGACATTGCGCAGCATCGGATAGTCAAACAGATCCAATCGGTCGATCCCGGCCTCGAAATCGGTGATCGTGGTGGTGCCCGATCCGTCGCGCATGACAAAGATGTCAGCTTGGCTGCCACCCGACATGGTGGTCGTTCCCGTGGCCGCGATCAGGATGTCACTGCCTGCCCCGCCTGACAGGGTGGCATCCCCGGTGAGCCCCATCAGCATGTCGTCACTGCTGCTGCCGGTCACGGTGCCGGTCCCTTGTAATACATATCCCAACGAGGCCAACGAGACCGACATCTGGGTCAGGCCCGCATCCTCTTGCGAGCTGGCAAAGATCTGCAGATCGGTGCCCACGTAAGCCATGGCAATGGCCTCGACATTCTGCAACCCGGTCAGGGTGGTGTCGGCAAAGCTTTCCAGATGGATCAGCTTGCCATGCGGCGTCAGGGTAAAGAGGCTTAGCCCGTCATCGCCTCCACCCGCCACCACAAAGACCCGGTCCTGGACCTCGATCAGTGCCAGATCCTGCACTTTTTCGAACCGGGTGCTCAGCGTGTCCAGCAGGTGATCGGTCGGCACCAGCCGCCCATCCAGCCCCAGGCGCATGACGCTGAGCGAATTGCTGCCCGAGGCGGCCACGATCACCCAGGATTCGCCGTAAGCCTGCACCACTTCGATCGCGGTGATGTCTGCCAGCCCCAGCCCGTATTCCGCGCCACTGGTGCTGGGAGACGACAGCGTGCCGCTGTTGGTGTCGATCCCATAAGCCACCACATTGTGCGAGACCGGGTCGGCCGCGACCACATAGGTGCTGCCCCCCGTCTCAAGCGTCTTGAGCGCAACGGCCTGCCCTGCCTCGCTGCCGATCAGGGTCAGCGTGCCATCGGATTCGATCCGATAGGTGGCAATGCGGTCGGTCTCGTCATGAGCGATGGCGAGGAACCCGTTGCCTGCCCCAGCCACCTGCGTCATCGCGTCAATGTCACCACCGCCGCTCAAGGTGACGGTCTCGCGCAGGCTGCCGATGTCGCCGCCCGAGTTGAGCGTATAGCTCACCAACCCCGTGGCCGTGTCCACATCCAGCGCCAGATGCTCGGTGCCTGCGATGGTGACCGGCATGATCCGGCGCGCCACCTGGCTGGTGATCGAACTGGCATAAGCCTGATCGTCATAGAGCACCGGACTGCCACCCGATTGCAGACGCCAGGCCGTGATGCCGCCATTCACCCCGCTGGCCGCATAAAGATACGTTTGGCCATTAAACGTTTTTAAAGCCAGATCACCGATACCGGTATCGAACCCAGCCGATCCCGTTGTCGTAATACCTACGAATTGAAACATGAAAACACCCCAAACCACTCACAAGGCACAGCCTGGACAGGGGGTGGGGCGGATCCGGGACCGGAATTGTGGTGAGAAGGGGGCCTTTGGCCTCAGATTAACTCAATTTTGAGAGGTGAAGCCGCGCAACAGGAAGGAGCGGGTCATGTCGCAAACAGCGCTCGTTCCACATCAGGGATCCAGGGGGACAGCGGATCCGGCGGTCATCTTCACCATGGCAGACAGCCTTTGCAGCGTACGAGGACAACGATGAAGACGCCAATTTCAACACAGGACCAAAGAGCGGCGGACCAGCAGGACGATGGTGCGCGCAGACATTTCATTCGCAAATGGCTTGACCGGAAATGGCAGGCCTTTGCCAAAACCGGGCTGGGCGGCTTGCTGCTGGCTCTGCCCGCATTGGCGCAGGCCTCGACCCCGGATGATGCCTATCTGGATGTGGATACGATGGCCAATGTGCGCTCGGTTCAGACCCTCGGGGATGGCAGTGTGCAACTGACCCTGCTCGATGGGCGCCAGGTGATCGTGCAGGCGGCGGATGTGCGCATTCTGGATGCCGATCAGATCCTGATCTCGGGCGAAGCCGCGGCCGAGATTGCTCAACTGGCAGCCGACACCGCAGGCGGTGGGGATGGCGGCGGTGGCGGTGCCTCGGGTCTGGGCGGTGCAGGCGCGGCCCTGGCCGGACTTGGCGTTGCCGGCGCAGTCGGCGGCGGCGGAGGGGGCGGCGGCGGCGCGGCCCCTGCCCCCCCACCATTGACACTCAGCGATCTGACCAGCACAGGCCTGTCCAACGCCAGCACCGGCACCACCGTGCCAGCCGGGACCGAAAATGTCGTGGTCACCATCGGAAGCTTCAGCAAGACCGTCACCCCGGACGAGGACGGCAATTGGACCCTGACCTTGACCCAGGCCGAAGCTGCTGCTCTGCCGCAAGGCGCCACCACGATCGAGGTGGCGTATGAAAATGCCGCCGGGAATATTTTTGGCACAGAAACAGTTGCTTATACCATCGATACGCAACCGCCATCGCTCACCATCAACCCCGTTGCAGGGGATGCGATCGTGAATGCGGCCGAGGCGGGCAGCGACCTGAACATCACCGGCACCACCGATGCCGAGGATGGCCAGACCGTGACCGTGACCCTCAACGGTCAGACCTATACCGGCACCGCCAGCGGCGGCGCCTGGAGTGTGACCGTGCCTGCCGCGGCTCTGACGGCCTTGGGGGATGGGGCAAACATGACGGTGACGGCAGATGTCACGGATGCAGCAGGCAACCCGGCCGCCCAGGCCAGCAGCGCGCTGAGCACCGATTTCACCGCACCCACCGTGACCATGAATGCGGTTGCTGATGGTACCATCAATCTGATCGACCAGGGGCGCGATCTGCAGATCACCGGTACAACAACGGCAGCGGACGGGGATCCGGTCGTCGTGAGCTTCAACGGTCAGAACTATGGTGGTGCGGCCAATGGCGGCACCTGGGGCGTGACCATCCCGCAGGCTGATCTGGCGGGTTTGACCACCGGGACCGATATCGCCGTCAGCGTCACGGTGACGGACGCGGCCGGCAACACCTCGACCGCGGTCACGGCCTCGGTGCCGGTGGATCTAACTGGGCCGTCTCTCACCCTCGCCGACCTGCCGTTTGGAACTGCACTGAGTGCAGCCGAAGCCGGAGCAGACGTGACCGTCAGCGGTACGACGAACAATGTTCCCGACGGTCAGGCCGTCACTGTCACCTTGAACGGTCAGACCTATACGGGCGCCGTGTCGGGCGGCAACTGGAGCGTGACCATTCCTGCCGCCGATCTGGGCGCGCTGACCAATAGCGGAGCGTACACATTGACGGCGGATGTCTCGGACACCGATGGCATAGCGGCCCCACAGGTTTCGTCCGGGTTCCTCGCCGATTTCACCGCACCCACCCTGACAATCACCTCGCTGTCGTCTGGGGCCGTGATGAACGCGGCCGAAGCGGGCACGGATCTGACGGTCTCTGGCACCACCGATGCCGAGGATGGACAGACCGTGACTGTCACCCTGAACAGTCAGACCTACACCGGTACGGTGTCGGGCGGCAGCTGGTCGGTCACCGTTCCGGCCGCAAGTTTGAGCGCATTGACGGATGGCGCAACCATCCCGCTCACGGCTGATGTCTCGGACGTCGCAGGCAACGCGGCCACCCAGGCCAGCAGCAGCTTTGACACCGATTTCACCGCGTACACCGTGACGCTCACCGCACTGTCGGACGGGGCGGTGATGAATGCCGCCGAACAGGGCACCGACTTGACCATGACCGGCGGCTCGGACGCACCCGATGGCACCCAGGTTACGGTCTCCTTGGTTCGCTCGGACGGCACGGTTGACGCCAGCGGCACCGCCACCGTGACCGGTGGGGCCTGGTCGCTAACGATCCCGGCTGCCAGCCTGGCCGCCTTACAAGACGGGCAGACCTATACGGCCAAGGCGGATGTCGCGGATGACGCCGGCAACGTGGGCAGCGCCACATCCAGCTTTGCGACCGATTTCACCGCACCCACCCTTACCCTGAACGCGCTCAGTGTCGGCGGTGTGCTCGATGCGATCGAGCGCAAGAGCGACCTGGCCGTTTCGGGCAGCACCACCGCCGAGGATGGGCAAACCGTCACCGTCACCCTCAATGGGCAGACCTACGCGGCGACCGCGAGCGGTGGCGCCTGGAGCGTGACCATCCCGCAGGCCGATCTGGCCACGCTGGCGGACACGACAGATTACGCGCTGAGTGCAAATGTCTCTGACGCGGCAGGCAATGCTGCGACACAAGCCAGCGCCGGGTTGAGCACCGATTTCCGCCCGATCCTGACTCTCAACGATGTAGGGTCCAATGATGCCGTGGTGTTGTCGACCGCCAAGGCCAGTGGCCTGACGGTTTCGGGCTCTTCTGCCGAGCTGGCGGCGGGGCAATCCGTGGATGTCACCTTGAATGGCACTCTGGTGGGCTCGGCCACCGTTGCCTCGAACGGCAGCTGGTCTCTGGCAATTCCGGCGTCCAGCTTCTCGGCGATCACTGCTGGCACCAACCTGAGCTTTGAGGCAAATGCCTCTGTTGCAGGCGGGCGCGATCCGCTGCCTGCGACCGACACCGCCGTGGCCTATGATGCTGGTGCCTATGTCATTGCCGAAACCGGGCGCGATGGGTCAACCGTCACATTTGCCATGTATGCCGATCCCGATCGGGATGTTTCGGGCGGGCTGGCCGTGACCTCGCAGATGACGTTTGATTCCAGTGTCGTCGCCTTTGATGCGGGATCGGTCAACGCCAACAACGCCTTTAGCCTATTCCTGGCCAACCCCGCAGATGCCTCGACGGTGAACTTTGCCGGCGCCGCCACCAGCTTTGGTGATCTTTCGTCCCCGCTGGTGACATTCGAGATGACCGTGCAGGACGCCAGCAAACCCATCGTGCTGAAACTCACCACACCCGATGGAGGCCCCACGACGTTGCAATTCGGCACCGATGGCGCCGACACGCTGGTGGCCGAGGATGTCAGCAACGTCATCCAGGGCGGCGGCGGCAATGACAGCATCGACGTCTCCGAAGGCGGTCGCCACGTGGTAGTCTTCGAGGCCGACCCAAGCGCCAATGGCACCGATACGGTCACCGGCTTCACCCTGGGCCCAGAGGCCCAGATCACCGATGCCATCACCTTCAGCGGGCTGGATATGTCGTCCCTGCGCGGGGCTGGCACAGGGGTCGAGAACCTGGCCAGCGGTGCCACCATCGGAACGGACACCGGCGTGGTGGGCTTTACCACTGCGGTGAGCGATCTGAACGCGGACACCCTGGCAGATGCAGCCGAAACCCTGGTGGGCACAGATGCGGGCGATGTCTTCTACTTCATGGCCAGCGATGGCAGCAACGCGGCGATGGCGCGCGTCACCTTCTCGGATGCCGATACCGCCACAGCCGAGGTCATGGGCACCTTCAACGGTCTGAGCGATCTCAGCACGCTGCATGCAGACAACATCCTGCACACCGACCCGACCGGTGCTGCGGCCTGACGCAAACACGGTACCGGCGGGCCCTGCAACAGGGAGCCGCCGGACCCAAACACCCGGACCAGAACGGACCCGCAGATGGCAGCACAAACGGATCTTGTCCCGATCAGCAAGGCGCGGCACGGGCACCGGTTCTGGCGGCGCTTTTCCTCGTATGACTTTGCCCGGCCCCTAGCTGAAGTTCCCGTTGTGGCCGAGGAAATCCTGCACTGCGCCAGCGCCTTTCCCCTGGCTTTTCGCCGCAGCGGCCCCAATAGCGGATCAGCGGTCACCCCGGTGGCGCTCCTGTCGTTGATCCCCGAGCAGGACACCCCCTTTGTCAGCCACGAGGGGCACTGGCTGGGGACTTATGTGCCCTCACACCTGCGCAGCCATCCGTTTGCGTCCCAAACCACCGGCCAACAGGATCAGATGGCCCTTCTGATTGATGAAAACAGCGGTCTGATCACGGATAACCCGCGCGACGAGCCATTTTTTGCCCCCGATGGCACGCTGTCCCCGGGGCTGGCCCAAGTGGTGCAGTTCTCACGCACCCGCGCCGCAGCAATGCAGGCGACCGAAGTGCTCTGCGCCACGCTTGAGGCGATGGAGCTGTTCACGCCGTTCATCTCACACGAGGGGGTTGATCTGCCCGTCGGCCTGTTGACCATCGACAGTGGGCGACTCAAATCCTTGCCCGATGCGCATCTTGTGTTGCTCGCACGCCAGGACGCGCTGCGCCTGATCCATGCCCATCAGGTTTCGTTGCAGCACTGTCTCTGGCTGGACAAGGCAAGCCGACAGACGGGTCTTACGAAAGCCACACCTGACACAGATACAACCTCTCCGGGCAATGATGCGCTTGACGGGTTTCTCTCTGCTCTGGCACAAGCGCAGGAAAACGACGCAGTGCCCGGGTAATCGGGAGAGGAGAGCAAATGTCTACAGGTGAAGCCCCCTCTGCCAGAGCAGGGGTTGCCGGTCTGATCCTTCTGGCCGTGGCCGCCTGTGATATTGCGCCTGATCTTTCCACCGTCGAAGCCTCTTTTGCCACCGGCACCGCCGGAGCCGGCGCGGCCCAGATCGACAGCGCCCTGGCCAAAAGCAGCTTTGGCCAGCAGATCACCCAAGCCGTCAACACCAGCCCCGATCTGGCCCAAAGCAGCGTGCGCATCCGCGCCGCCCAAGCCGAGCAAGAGGCGGCCGAAGGCGCCTGGAAACCGCAGGTCTCGGTGGGTGTCAACGCAAGCTCGCGCCAGCAAACCATCAACGAGGCCAGCACCTCGCCCTATCTGCGCATCTCGCAGCTGGTCTATGACGGCGGTGCGGCAGCGGGCGACCAGACCGCCGCCCGCGCCCGCGTTCTGGAAAGCCGCGGCGATCAGCTGACCACGGCGGCGGCTGTCACGCTCGAGGCGATCGAGGCCTATGTGATGGTGCTGGACCGGCGCAAACTGCTGTCCATCGCCCGCGACAACGTCGCCACGCACGAGCGGCTGGAACGCCAGATCAGCGAACGCACCGACAGCGGTGCAGGGTCCGAGGCCGACGTACTGACCGCCCGCTCGCGCATGGCCGATGCGCGTACGTTCTACGCCGATGCGCAGGCGCGCGCTGACCGGGCCGAGGCGCGCTTTCGCGAGGTCTTTGCCCGCGCCCCCTCTTCCCTGCCGCAACCACAGGCCGCCCCCGGCCTGACCCGCAGCGACAGTGAAATCGTCGGCAACAGCCCCCGGGTCCGGGCGCTGACCGCCAGCCTGCGTGCGGCCGAGGCCGATCTGATCGCCGCCAAGGCGCGCCGCCGTCCCAGCCTAGTGGCCGGCGCGCTTGGAGATCGCAATGCAAATGACGATCCGGACGTTTCCGTTGACCTGTCGTTAAACTTTGATCTGGATACTTCTGGTCAGCGTCGCGCTGCTGTCAAAGCGGCCGAGGCCAGAGTGGAAGAAGTCCAATTCGAACGCGATTTGCTGATCCGCGAGATCGGTCGTGAACTGGAATTCATTCGGTCGGACCAGAAAGCCGGTGCAGAACGGCTCAAGGCTGCCCGAATTGCCGCAAAGGCCAATGCCGACAGTGTCGCGGCCGCACAGGAACAGTTCACTATCGGGCGTCGCAGCCTGATCGAGATTCTGGATGCACAGCGCGACTATGTCGGGGCGCAGGAACGGTTGATATTGGCGGAACAGAATTTCTTTCTGACCAATTATGCCGCGCTCAGCCTGACCGGTGACATCCTGGATGTATTTGGCATAGCCCTGAACGATTGGGGCGAAGAGGATGAGCCACCATCATGACGCTCTCGCAGGTCGATACCGTTGGAAAGTCCCCCCGATTTGAACCCGATATCGTCCCTGCCCTAGAAGCCTGCATCCTGCATGTGGCCGACAGCCTGGACCGCCCCATCACTCTGGCAGCCCTCCATGCGGCGCAATCGGGAACATCCGGCACGCTGTCTGTCCGCGATGCCATCGCCGCTGCCGAACGCGCCGGGCTGCAAGCGGGGTTCGGCGCCCGAAAACTCAGCCAATTTGACGCCGCGCTTACCCCTGCGATCCTGTTGCTCAAGGATGACCGCGCCGTGGTCTTCCATGGCCGCGACCCCAAGGGCAGGCTGCTGATCCATGATCCGGCCCTGGGCGAAGGGATCGGCGAGCTCGACGAGCGCGAGCTGCAAGACAGCTACACCGGTTATGCGCTGCTGTTTCGGCGCGAACACCGCGACGATATCGCCGCCACGGCCAAGGGGCGGCACGGGCATTGGTTCTGGTCGGCGCTCGCTGCCAACCGCTGGTCTTATACTCAGGTGATCCTGGCCGCCGTGCTGGCCAATGTGCTGGGGCTGACGACCTCGATCTTCATCATGATCGTCTATGACCGGGTACTACCGAACGAGGCGACGGAATCGCTCATTGCGCTGACCCTTGGCGTCGGGCTGGCGTTGCTGTTTGATTTCGTGATCAAGATGCTGCGCGCCGGTTTCATCGACCGGGCCGGCAACCGCGCCGATGCGCAAATGGGGCGGCGTATCTTTGACCAACTGCTGAACATGCAGATGCACGCGCGCAAGGGATCGACCGGGGCCATGGCCAACACCCTGCGCGAGTTCGAAACCCTGCGCGAATTCTTTACCTCGGCCACGCTGGTGGCGGTGGTGGATCTGCCTTTCATCACGCTGTTTGTCGGTGTGATCTACCTGATCGGCGGGCCGCTGGCCTTGGTGCCTGCTTTGGCGGTTCCGGTGGTGCTGCTGACCGGGCTCGCCGTGCAGCCACTGCTGTCGCGCCTGGCCGAGCGCAGCTTTGCCGACGGGCAATCCAAACAAAGCGTGCTGGTGGAAACCGTGTCCGGGATCGAAACCATCAAGACCACCGGGGCCGCCCGCCAGATGCGTGCCCGCTGGGACGAGGCGATTGAACGGCAAGCCCAGCACGGGCAGCGCAGCCGCGCCATCAGCCAGTTTGCCCTAAACCTGACCGGCTTCACCCAGCAGGCGGCGCAGGTGCTGATCGTGTTCTACGGCGTCTTTCTGATCACCGCAGGCGAGGCGAGCATGGGTGCACTGGTCGCCTCGGTCATCTTGACGGGGCGGGCTTTGGCGCCCCTGGGACAGCTGGCACAGACCCTGACACGGGCCAATCAGGCGCGCACATCCTATCGCAACCTCGATGCCCTGATGCAGAGCGAGAGCGAACGCCCCGAGGGGCGCAGCTGGATCAGCCGCCCCAAGCTGGACGGTGGTATCACCTTCAACAACGTCTATTTCGCCTACCCCGATCAGGGCAATGATGCGCTCAAGGGCGTGTCGTTTCGCATCAATCCGGGCGAAAAGGTCGCCATCCTGGGCCGCATCGGATCGGGCAAAAGCACCGTGGCGCGGCTGCTTCTGGGGCTTTATCAGCCGCGCGTGGGCTCGGTCATGGTCGATGGGCTGGACATCCGTCAAATTGATCCGGGCGATCTGCGCCGTAATATCGGATCGGTTTTGCAGGACATCTGGCTGTTTTCCGGCACCGTGCGCGAGAATATTTCGATCGGGGCGATCCGCCCGCGTGATCACGACATTGTCGCGGCCGCCCGCACCGCCGGGGTCGAGGATTTTCTGGCCCAGCACCCGCATGGCTATGACATGATGCTGGGGGAACGCGGCGAGGGGTTGTCAGGCGGACAACGCCAGGCCATCACCCTGGCCCGTGCCTTGGTCGGACGCCCGCCGATCCTGCTGTTTGACGAACCCACCAGCGCCATGGACGTGCAGAACGAGGCCGCGGTGATCAAGCGCCTGAAAGAGGCCGCCGCCGACAGTACCATGGTGATCGTGACCCACCGCACCAGCCTGCTGGAACTGGTCGACCGGGTGATCGTGATCGAAGACGGCAAGGTTGGTGCTGACGGGCCCAAAAGCCTGCTGACCCGTCACGCCCCCAAAACAGGCTCTAAACAGGGGAGACAGGCCAATGTCGCGGCATCCTGATCTGGACAAGCTGGCCCGCGAGATGCGCGGGCGCTCGCCCCTGCGCGGCTCGCTGCTGCTGTTGGTGATCCTGGGCTTTCTGGTCACCGCAGGGCTTTGGGCGCACAACACCGAGATTGACGATGTCACCCGTGCGGATGGGCGCATCGTGCCCTCGGGCGACATCCAGGTGATCCAGGCCACCGAGGCGGGCGTGCTGCAGGCGCTGCATGTGCGCGAAGGCCAGGTGGTCGATCAGGACACCCTGCTGATGGAACTGGACGGCACCCAATTGGACAGCCAGCTCAGCCAGGAACAGCAACGCGCCTTTGGCCTGATGGCCCGGATCGAACGGCTGCAGGCCGAGATCGACGACGTAGCCTTACGCTTCAGCGACGAGTTGCTGGCCGAGGCAGCGGATGTGGTGCGCTCGGAAACCGCGCTGTATCAGGGGCGGCAGGCGGAATTGCAGGCGGAAATCGACATCCTGGAAAACCAGCGCCTGCAGCGGCAGCGCGAGTACGAAGAGGGGATGGTGGATCAGGTCACCGCCACCGCCACGCTCATGGTGCTGGCCGAGGAACGCGCCATCATGGCCCCACTGGTGGAACGGCGAATGGAACCCGCCACCACGCTGCTCACCCTGCGCCGCAGCGAGGCCGAATGGCAGGGCCGTCAGGTTCGCGCCGAAGCGGTGGTAAACCGTCTGCACACAGGCCTCAGCGAAATTGACGAACGCATCCGGGCACAGCGCAAACGCTTTCGCAGTGCAGCGCTCACCGATCTGGCGCTGGCCACGGCCGAGCTGGCGGCGCTGAAACCCGCCCTGCCCGCGCTGGAACGTCGCGCGGCGCGGGCGCAACTGCACGCACCTGTGCGTGGCATCGTCAACCGCATCCACCGCAGCACGCTTGGGGCGCTCGCGCGCAGCGGCGAGGACCTGATCGAGATCGTGCCGCTGGATGATACCCTGCTGGTCGAGGCCTACGTGCGCCCCGCCGACATCGCGTTTCTGCACGCGGGCCAACCGGTCAAGGTCAAGATCACGGCCTATGACTTCTCGCGCTATGGCAGCCTGGATGGCGAGATTACCCGCATCGGTGCCGACACGATCACCCGCTCGGAACGCAATGACGAAGAGGTGTTTGTGGTCGAGGTGCGCACCGAAAACACCATGTTGGATGGCGATGGGATCGCGGTTGAAATCATCCCCGGCATGATCACCGAAGTCGACATCCTGACGGGTCGCAAATCGGTGTTGGATTACCTGATCCAGCCGGTTGTCCGCGTTAAAGATCGCGCCCTCAGAGAATGACCCTCAATCCCATCGGCTCATGGGCTGAGCGGATCCCCGCGCGCAGGAAAAACACAATATGGCGTTTTTTTGGCGCGGTTGGCAACTAAGACTTGCGAGTCCCGTCGATTCCCGACCATAGGAATATCAATGAATTCCGGGGAAGACTATGTTGCCAAAATCCGTTTTGCTTGTCGTGTTCGCGTTTCTGAGTGCCTGCAGCACCATTTATGTTGCGCCTGATGTGCCTAAGAATGATGAACACGTCGTTGTTGTGCCTGTCTCGGAGCAGACCATCAGCACTTACAACCGCTCGGGTTATACCCCAAAATCGCTGCCATCTGTATTTTTCCAGAGCGCGGGCACCTCGGGCACCCTGCGCGGCGCGGGCACCTTGCCTGAAAGCTCGCTGCCAGAAGAACAGCGCCCCTCGACCCTCAGAAGCAATGTCCCTGTTGAGCCCCGCGTCGGTCCCTATCGCATCGGCGTTGGCGACGTGGTGCTGCTGGCCACCAAATCCAGCCGCAACTCGGTCGAAGAACTCAGCGGCCTGCTGGCAGCCCAGAACAACCGCCGCGGCTATACCGTGCAGGATGACGGCGCCATCGCAATCCCGGATGTGGGCCGCGTCCGCCTGGCCGGCCTGACCATCGAAGAAGCCGAGGCCGAGCTGTTCCAGAGCCTGGTGGAAAACCAGATCGACCCTGCCTTCAGCCTCGAGATCGCCGAGTTCAACTCGCAACGTGTCAGCGTTGGTGGTGCTGTGCGCCAGCCCGGGGTCAGCTCGATCAACCTGACCCCGCTTTATCTGGATCAGGCCATCGCCGCTGCGGGCGGCCTGGCCGTGCGCGACCTCGATTTCGCCTCGATCCGGCTCTATCGTGACGGCACCCTCTATCAGATCCCGCTGCAAGAATACCTCGACAATCCTGACATGCAGCGCATTCGCCTGGTGGCAAGCGACAGCATCTATGTCGACAGCGAATACGAGCTGGACAAGGCCGAAACCTATTTTGGCCAACAGATTCAACTGACCACGGTCCGCCTGGCCGCCCGCGAACGCGCCCTCGAAGAGCTGACTACCGAAATCTCGCTGCGGCGCGCAGAGCTGGACGAGCAGCGCAGCAACTTCCAGGCTCGGATCGAACTGGACGGGGTGGATCGTGATTATGTCTACCTGGCTGGCGAACGCAGCCAGCCCAGCCGCTACACCCTGCCCTTTGGTCGCCAGACGACGCTGGCCGACGCGCTGTTCGACGGCAACGGATTTTCCAGCGAAACCTCGGATCCATCGGAAATCTACGTGCTGCGTGCCGCCCCCAAGAAGGGCCACCAAGAGCGTGTCCTTGCCCTGCATCTGGATGCCGAAGACGCCACCGCCTTTGTTCTGGCCACCAAGCTGGAGCTGCGGCCCAACGACATCGTCTTCATCGCCGAACAGCGCGTGACCCGTTGGGGCCGCGTCGTCAACCAGCTTGGCCCGGGCCTGATCGCAGCCGCCATCGCAGCCCTGTGATGGCCTGAGACCCACGGCATGAGGGCTCCAGTCTGGACCCCTCATGCCGGTTCCTATATTTCCCTTTGCATGTCACTTTTAAAACGCCTCTTCTCCGGCAAACCCAAGGCCGTTCCCTTCACCGCCGAGCTGGCCCCCGATACCCCCTTCTATGTTGTCGGGGATGTGCATGGCCGCATGGACTTGCTGGAAAAACTGCTCGCCAAGATCGACGCCGAAGACGGCGCGATGGATGTGCCGCTGGTCTTTGTCGGCGACTACATCGACCGGGGCGAGCAAAGCGCCCAGGTGCTGCGCCATGTCCATGGCCTGTATCAAAGCGCGGACCGACAGGTGATCTGCCTGACCGGCAATCACGAAGACATGCTGCTCAAGTTCCTCGAAGACCCCGCCGAACGCGGTGCCCGCTGGTTGCGCTATGGCGGTCTGCAGACCCTGTTCAGCTTTGATGTCGGCGCCATTTCCGACAAAAGCTCGGAGGGGGCGATGGAACAGGCGCGCAACGCGCTTGAAGATGCCATGGGGCCAGAGTTGATCAAATGGCTCGAAGACATGCCCACCTCGTGGCAGAGCGGCAATATCGCGGTGGTGCATGCTGGTGCGGATCCCGCCGAGCCGATCCTGGATCAAAGCCCACGCATCCTGAAATGGGGCCACCCCGATTTCCGCCACAAGACCCGCAGCGACGGCACCTGGGTGGTACATGGCCATACCATCGTGGATCAGGCCAACGCCACCGATGGGCGCATCGCCACCGACACCGGTGCCTTTGCCACCGGCAAGTTGACGGCGGCCTATATCGAGCCGGGCGATATCCGCTTCATTCAGGCCTGAAACAGACCCTATTAGAGCCTATTTTTGGCGCAGATCGGCTGCGTCCAGAGACAGGAACCACGCATAGGTCTGGCGAATGCCCTCTTCCAGAGGGATGCTGGCGCAGGATCGCCCTCCACCATGCCCCGGCGGCCTGCCATATAGACCTTCATTGCGACCCATGCCCAGGATTAAATGGCACCGTTTACCAAAGAGAACTGAGGTGCTGTCGTAACTCGATCCTGCAATGTCACGATGTCACGTATGAAAATCGTATTCTGCCCGGTGCCACCCAAGTTCAATTTACGTTGAAAGGGATCGTAGGAATAAGCTTCAAATCCATGGTCGGCCATAATTGCGCTGACGCTTTCTGAACCAGATGCGTTGTTTTCCGTGATAATCGACTTCAGGCTTGGGTCGGACAAAAATCCAGACATGCCCTTCAACACCTCGGCTTCAAAGCCTTCAACATCGATTTTGACCAGGAACGGGACCTCTCCTTGTAGGAGATCATCCAGCCGGTGAACTGATACTTCAACCGTT
Organism: Falsiruegeria litorea R37; assembly: GCF_900172225.1. NCBI lineage: Bacteria > Pseudomonadati > Pseudomonadota > Alphaproteobacteria > Rhodobacterales > Roseobacteraceae > Falsiruegeria > Falsiruegeria litorea. The sequence goes on along the minus strand of NZ_FWFO01000009.1, from coordinate 629 downwards.
TCCCCTAGATATTCCCCGTCAATCGCGCGATTTGTGGTGTCGCTGTCGGCAGTGAAGCGAAGCTGTTCCGCCTTGGATCCGGCGCCGACATTATAGGCCATCGTGCGGGCATCAATTCCATTGCAGACAATATTACGCTGCAGTCGTGCGAATGTGCTGGCAATTGGTTCCAGGCAAATGGAGCGCGCACCAACCCCCCCTGACGCCAGTACCGTGAAACTGCCGATATTTGCACCCACATCTGCAAAAAGATCGCCCGCCCGCAATGCATGGAGGACAAAGGCCATATCGGCCACTTCATGCAGCCCGCAATACCAATTTCCCGTTGCGCCTGACATGCCTCTTTCCATGATCAGCACGGTGTCATTCACGAAAGGGACATGCTGCGGATATGGCATGATTCGAGTCGCGAATTGCCAGCGCATAAAGCGCGATAATGCGCCGAGCCGGTTTGGCCTGTTGAGCGGATGTTTTATGAGAAACCGTAGAGTATTCAGCATAACTTACCCCTCGTGTGAGACCGGCAGATCCATGCCGTGCTCTTTCAGCAATGCGTGACGGCGGGCGGTTTTCAGATCCTCGGCCACCATTTCGGCGCACATTTCCTGCACGGTGATCTCGGGCGTCCA